>JAPDQV010000028.1:43810-50613 GCA_034505495.1 candidate division KSB1 bacterium
GATTTTTTTCATCCATTTGGCTTCCGAGCCGATCGTCGAAGGCCTGATGGTACCGGATTTAGCGCTGGCCGTGGCCGAAAAGTTCGCCATTGCCGGCAAAGAGGTGCTCGTGCTGCTCACCGACATGACCAACTTTGCCGACGCCCTCAAAGAGATCGCCATCACTATGGAGCAGGTGCCGTCCAACCGCGGTTACCCGGGCGATCTCTACTCGCAGCTGGCCGCCCGCTACGAAAAAGCGGTCGACTTTGAAGGCGCGGGCGCCATCACCATCCTCGGCGTCACCACCATGCCGGGAGACGACGTGACGCATCCGGTGCCGGACAACACCGGCTACATTACCGAAGGCCAGTTTTATCTGCGCAACGGCCGCATCGAGCCGTTTGGTTCGCTCAGCCGCCTCAAACAGCTGGTCAACAACAAGACCCGTAAGGATCACCGCGCCATCATGGACGGCATGATTCAGCTTTACGCGCAATATCTCGAAACCCTGGAAAAGCGCTCCATGGGCTTCCGGATGAGCGCCTGGGATGAAAAGCTGATCAAATACGGCGAGCTGTTCGAATCGCAGATGATGGACCTGCGCGTCAACATCCCCCTGGAAGAGGCGCTGGACCGCGGCTGGTCGATTTTGGCGCAGTGCTTCAAGCCGGAGGAGACCGGTTTCCGCACCGAGCTGATTAAAGAATTTTGGCCGAAAAAAGAGCAAGTAGAGGCATAGGCCTATGGCCAAAATCAAGCTGACGAAAAACGAGCTGAAGGCGCAGAAGGATGCGCTGAAGCGCTTTATGCGCTATCTGCCGACGCTGGAGCTGAAAAAGAAACAGCTGCTGATGGAAATCCAGCGGGTGCAGAAGGAGGTCGACGAACTGCAGGCCGAGATCGACCGCATGACGCGGCAGATCGAGCAGTGGGTGGATCTCTACGGCGACGAGTCGATCAATCTGCACGACTATGTGCAGGTGCGCGAAATTCTCACCGGCGAAGGGAACATTGCCGGCATCGATATTCCGTTGTTTCAAGATGTGTTGTTCGACGAAGTGCCGTACGATTTCCTGGAAACGCCCCTGTGGATCGATTACGGCATCGAGGCGGTTAAAGAACAGATTCGCCGATTGGCCGAGCAGCAGATTCTGCTGAAGCAAAAGGCGCTCATCGAGCAGGAACTGCGCACCACCATCCAGCGCATCAAGCTCTTTGAGGAGATCAAGATTCCCGAAGCGCGTGAAAACATCCGCGTCATTCAGATTGCCCTCGGCGATCAGATGACCGCCGAAGTGGTGCGCGGCAAAATCGCGAAAAAGAAAATCGAACGCAAAAAGGAGCTGCAGGCGCAAGTATGATCGTTCCAATGAAAAAAGTGACCTTGCTGGTCAGCACGCGCGAACGCACCAAAGCCGTCAATTCGCTGCGGCGGCTGGGCGTACTGCACGTGCAGGCCTTACGGCCGCCCACATCCGAAGAGGTCTATCGCCTGCAGGCGGAGTTGAGCAACGCCGAAAAGGCGGCATTTCTCCTTGCCGATTATAAAGTAGAGAAGGCTCAAGGCGAAGCGCCGCAAGATCTGGTCGAACAGGTCATCGGTCTAGTCCAGCGTCGCGATGCCCTGACGGCGGAACTGGCGGAAAAGCGCGAAGCCTACCGCTGGTTCCAAACTTGGGGACGCGTCTCTTTGGCTTCCCTGAAAAAGCTCGAAGAGGGCGGCATCTATGTGCGCTTTTACCGCTGCGATCAGGCGGCGTTCAAGACGCTTCCGCAGGAGCAGGTCATTCCGGTGGCGCAAAGCAAGGAAGGCATTTTGATCGCTTTTATCGCGCGCTCGCCGGAAGAAAGGCTCGACTTGCCCGAGCAGCGGATGCCGGAGGTCGAAGTGACGGATCTCGAAGCGCGCCTCGCTGCGAATGAAGAAGAGCTTCGACGGATCGCCTCGACCCTGGAATCGCTGGCTCCTTACCGCGAAGCCATTCATACGCGCATGGCGGTACTCAAAAAGCAGCTCGAATTCCACAGCGTACTGGCGGGCATGGGAGAAGCCGAGCAGTTTGCTTTTATTCAGGGATTCTGCCCATACGATCAAGTCGACCGCATCAAAGCGGCGGCTGATCAGGAGGGATGGGCGTATTTTATTGCCGATCCCGATGACCCGGCCGAAGTGCCGACGCTGCTGCGCAACAAAAAGCCGATCCGCATCATCCAGCCGCTGTTCGACTTTATGGGTACTTACCCCGGCTATCATGAGCACGACATCAGCTGGATCTTTTTACTGTTCTTCAGCCTCTTTTATGCCATGATCATCGGCGACGCGGGCTACGGACTGATCTTTTTGGCAGGCACGATCTGGGCGCGGCGGAAATTCAAAACCGCGCCGAGCGAGCCGTTCACTCTGTTCTTCGTGCTGAGCATCGGCACCATTGTTTGGGGATTGATCACCGGAACATGGTTCGGTTCCAAGGCGATCAGCGAGCTGCCCTTTTTAAAGCCGTTCATCATCGAAAAGATGTACAGCTTTAATCCGGCCAAGGATGCGCAGGCGTTCATGATGAAGTTCACCTTCATCATCGGCGTGGTGCATTTGACCGCGGCGCGCCTGATCGCGGCAGCCAAAAAGCTGCCTTCGCCGACGGCCATCGCAGATTTGGGCTGGGCATTGATTCTCTGGTGCGTCTTTTTCGTCGCCAACAAGCTCATCCTGAACAATCCCATGCCGAAATTTGCGATCTATTTGTTGATCGCCGGTGTGCTGCTGGTGGCGTCGTTTGCCAACTTTCAAAAGAATTTTATCAAAGGATTCCTTATTTCGCTGGGCAACCTGCCGTTGAGCGTCATCGGCTGTTTCAGCGACATCGTATCGTACATTCGTTTGTTTGCCGTCGGCATTGCCACGGTGACGGTGGCGAGCAGCTTCAACGATATGGCGGGGGGGATTGTGGCGCCGCTGGTGCTGGTTTTCGGCCACGGACTCAACATCGTCCTCGGTATGATGTCGGTGCTGGTGCACGGCGTGCGCCTGAATCTGCTCGAGTTTTCCGGTCATTTGGGACAGGAGTGGTCGGGCAAGGCTTATCGGCCTTTCTCAGAGTAAATAAATAAAATTGCCGTTAATAAAGAAAGGAAATGATATGATCGAAGGCTTGGGTGACATGAATTTATCGCTGGCTTTGGGAGCCTGCGGTTCGGCATTGGGCATCGGCGTGGCCGGTATGGCTGCAGTCGGTGCATGGAAAAAGGCGTTTGCCGCCAATAAAGCGGCGCCCTTTATATTGGTGGCGTTTGTCGGTGCGCCGTTGTCGCAGACCATCTATGGCATGATTTTGCGCAACGCCATTCAGGCGGCCAACATGCCGCCGGAGTCGTACCCCTGGCAGGTGCTTCTCGGCGCCGTCTGCGGGTTGGCCATCGGACTTTCGGCGTTCTTCCAGGGTAAAATCGGCGCCAAAGCCGCCGACGCATTGGCGGAAACCGGCAAAGGCTTCGGCAACTATATTATGGTGGTCGGCGTCATCGAAACCGTCGCGCTGTTCGTCATGGTCTTTGCCATGACCGCCCTGCCCAAATAAGTTTTCCCGCCAAGAAAAAACGCAAAGCGGCGCCTGAATCGGGCGCCGCTTGCCTTTTGTATATTTCAAACCACTAATGGACGCGAATAATAATTTTTTCCAATTTTTAGATTCGTGTATATCAGCGTTCATTCGCGGTTCCCTTATTCATTTCCTTCGCGGCACATTGACCTTACCATGCGTTTCCATTCCAGCCTGGGCGCTTGGAAGCTAAGCGCCGGCCTGACAATTTTTATAGCCTTGGGCAATAGGTCAAGCATTTGATTGCCGGTACGAAAGATGATTCGAAATCTCTGTTTTATCCGCTAAGGGACGCGAATGGACGCCAATAGAAAGAGATTTTGGCTGCTAAATTGGTGTGTATTCGCGTTTATCAGCGGTTTCATTGCTATTCTTATTTACAGTTTCTCTGCAATATCTCGCTTTTCGGTTCAAGGCTGCGGGAGACTCAATAAAGGGCAAAAGCTTTGAATGTTTTGCTGTCTTTTTAAATTATTTGGCGTTTTACAAGGTAAACATCTAATTTACAGTTTAGTGCTGCATTTAGTTTAAATCCTCACCATCCCCCGAAACCCCCTTGAGGCATAATAGGATTCGGCGCTGTTGTGGTAGACAAACACCGTATCGTAACGACGGTCGCAAAATAGCGCGCCGCCGAGCCTTCGAATCGCCTCGGGTGTCTTTACCCAGCTCGAGGTTTTGCTATCAAATTGACCCAGATTCTGCAGCTGCCGATATTGTTCTTCCGTCAATAGTTCTATACCCATGGCGGCGGCCATATCGACCGCATTATTTTCCGGCTTGAATTCTTTCCGAGCCTCTTGTGCAGCGCGGTCGTAACAGAGGCTTCGTCGGCCTTTGGGACTTTCCACCGAACAATCACAAAACAAAAACTCGCCGGTTTTGGGATCTAGGCCGATGACATCCGGCTCGCCGCCGGTTCTCTCCATCTCATAGAGCGACCACAGCTTTTCCGGATGCGCTTCTATCTTCGCCTGCACTTCTTCCCATAGGATTCCGAGATGGCGGCGCATGTTTTCGGCAAACCGTCGGCTCAAAGTTCTCAACAACTCTTCTTTTTGTTCAATCGTCAGAGTTTTTCTGACATAAGCCATTACTGCCTCTCCTATATTTTGACGGGAAAAGCACCGGCCGTTTGCCGGCGTTTTCTGCCTCTTTTTCTTCTCATGTTATATCATGAGTCATTAGGACTCTGTCGCCTGATTGAGAAATGTATCCTCATATTCCTCACGCCGCAGCACGGTGTCCCAGAGGCCCATATCTTCCCCTTCATGCCGGTTGATGCCCATGTACACCAGACTGGGGTCTTCGTAGCGCTTGAATTTATACACAGCGTCGTTCATCAAGGCACTGTTGAACAGCCCCAGGCTGACCAGCAGTTCAAAGTCCTGCACCCTCAGGCCGGTGACGCGCTTAAATAAGCCCGGCTCTAATTGCGTGATAACATCGCGTAAAGTACGCTCACGGTAGTCGGTGAGGTACAGGAAAATGGGAATGCGCGTGGCAAATTTGATGAGTTTTTCTTGAATTTCTTTGCGCTTACTCTTAAATTCTTTCTCCTCTTCAGTGAGCTGCCGCTTTTCCTGCGGTGTAAGTTCGCGATCATTGGCTTCGCGTTTGGCTTTTTTGACCGCTTCGGATTTGTTGATGATGGTCTCGATGTCCTGATTCAGGTTGCGGAAGCCCTCGATGCTCATCAGGGCCTGCATGGCCTGCTCATTGGACATCAGCCGCCGCAGGGTGTCGTTATCCACGTTAACCAGGAGGGCACTTTCCCAGCGCCGGGCGAGCAGGGTGGCGGTGGTGCCGCTCATGGCCATCTCCAGCACGCCGGCGGCGTCTATCTGGCGCATGGAACTGCCGTCGTAGGCCAGCACCGGCAGGAAGTGGATGAACTCCTCGACTTTCTTCTCCGGGTCGTCCTCATTGACGTTCAACCGGCAACTGTAATCGGCAATCTGGCGCAGGGCGCGGTCAGGGGCAAAGTCAAAGACGTAGCATTCCGGCTTGAGAATGAGTTCCTCATTGGGCGAAAGCCCGTCGGGGTTTTGGAGCGTCCAGGGACTTTGAACGCGAAAAGCGGCCTGGAAGTAGGTTTCCGGGCTGGAGGTGTTGCGCAGCATAAAGAGGCCCGTCCAGGGACGCACGGTGACGCCGGTGGTCAGCTTGCCGCAGGTGAGGGTGATGGTCTTTGTTTCCAACGGATTACCCATCGCCTGCAGCACGGGAGGCAAGGCTTTTGGGCCGATTCCGGCAGAGGCCCCTGCCGCAACAATGACCTTATAGTCATGGTAGAACTTGTTTTGCCGCTGCGCCAACAAGTTGCGCATGGCATAGCAGGCGGCCACGCTGGGTAGAAACCATAGAGTGTGAGAGAGTGCGCTCAGCAGACGCACGTCCGAATATGGCAAAGGTGGGCGGCGGTCGCGTCCCAGTTTCAAATCATCCACGCTGGCAGGCAGATAGGCGCCGCGAATCAAATCCAGCCACTTCTGCACTTCATTTTCGTATTTGAACTTTGCCCGATTGCCAACGCCCTCGGCAGAGAAGAACACATTTAGGTCAAACTCGTTGAATTCGCCCTGCAAGGCAATTAGACGGATCTCCTCCGGCAGTTGATAGGTCAAAAGCACCATGCGCGGCAGGGCGGCGTAGGGGTTGGGGCCTTGCGCCTCGTCCCACTCGGCTTTGGCGCGTTGTTCGTCGGAGTAGGTCCAGTTGTAAATCTGTTCCTCAATGAATTCGCCGGTAGCGATGGCGCGGAAAGGCGTGCCGGAAAGATACAGGTAATGGTCGGAGGTGATGGGCAGGATCTCCTCGTCAAAATAATCCACGGCTTCACCCTCGGCGGCTTTGCGTTCTTCATCATCTTCGGCTTCAAACAAGTCTTTGGCTTTCTCACGCCAGGCACCGTAATGGTATTCGTCGAAAATGACGCAATCCCAATGGGTGGCGTGCACCCATTCGTTTTTGGTCTTGATGCCGCCCGTGCTGGGGTTGCGCCCCAGGTAGTCCTGAAACGAGCCGAAGCAGACGATGGGCTTGCTTTTGTCGGCTTGTTCGTAGGTGAGGCCGCCGGGCTTGATGAACTGCCAGCCGCCGAAATCCACATGGGTGCGCAGGTCTTCTTCCCAGGCGCTTTGCACGGCGGGCTTGAAGGTGAGCACGAGCACCTTCTTCCAGCCCATGCGCTTGGCGAGTTGATAGGCGGCAAAGGTCTTGCCG
>JAPDQV010000029.1:0-6672 GCA_034505495.1 candidate division KSB1 bacterium
CATTGCCCGGAGCCGCGGCGTGCGCAGCGTCGTCAAATCGAAAAGCCTGACCACGGAAGAGATTCACTTGAATCATTTCCTGATCAACCAAGGCATAGAAACATTGGAAACCGATCTGGGCGAGTACATCGTCCAGCTGCTCGACCAAATTCCCTCGCATCTGACCGCGCCGGCGCTGCATTTGACGCGCCGGGACGTCGGCAGAATTTTCCATGAGAAATTGGGCGTACCGTACACGGAAGAGCCGACCGAGCTATTGGCAATTGCCCGTAGGAAACTGCGGGAAAAGTTTTTGGCTGCGGATATGGGTATCTCGGGCACAAATTTCGCCATTGCCGAAAGCGGATGCCTGGTGGTGCTGGAAAACGAAGCCAACGCGCGGCTGACTCTGACCATTCCGCGCATTCATGTCGCAGTGATGGGCCTCGAAAAGGTGATTCCCTCTTTGGATGATCTGCCGATTTTTCTCAAGCTGCTGCCGGTCAGCGCCACGGGACAGAAACAGACCGTTTACGTCAATTTCATCGACGGACCGTTGCGTCCCCGCAGCGGAGAAGGACCCAAAGAGGTGCATGTGGTCATCTTGGACAACGGCCGATCCCGCATTATGGCCGACCCGCAGCTGCGGGAGACGCTCTACTGCATTCGCTGCGGCGCCTGTCTGAACGTCTGCCCGATTTACCAACTTGTCGGCGGCCATGCCTACGGCTGGGTGTACATGGGTCCCATCGGCGCGACGCTAATCCCGCAATATTTGGGCGAACAGGAAGGGCGATACGCGCCGTACATCTCGAGCCTCTGCGGCGCCTGCCGCGAAATCTGTCCGGTCGGCATCGACATCCCGCATCATCTGCTCAAGCTGCGTCGACGCGTGGTTGCCGCAGGCCGAACGCCGAAACTCGAGCGCCTGATGCTCAAACTGTGGGCCTTTTTGGCGCAGCGGCCGTTGCTCTATCGCGCCGCCGCGCGGGTTCCGTCTTGGCTGCAAAAGCTGTATCCCAGGCCGTTTCCGGTTCCGGGCTATTTCAAAGAGCGGGCGATCGGTCGATTTGATACCAAGGGCTTTCGTCGACGGTTCTACGAATGGCGGGAAAAAAGTGAAAAGTAACAAGCAAAATAGTCCAATTGAGAATCAGCCGTCCACTAGTATCTCAGCCAGAGAAGCCATTCTACGCGCCGTCCAAAGTGCACTGCAGACCACTAAGGAGTCGGCCTTGCGTGCCAAAGCCGCCTGGGAGCCGCCGTCCGCCCCTGATTTTACCGGCGATGTGGAAGCCAAATGCAGACGCTTTATAGCTGAATTGACCGCGGTGAACGGCGAAGCAATCGAGGTCGGCGACTCGGCTGCATTAATTCAAGCCGCAGCAGATGTTTTAGAAAAGGAACATGAAACAACGCTTGCCGTCAGCGGCGGCGAGCTGGTCGAAAAAACGGCGCGGGCGCTGCAGGTCAAGGGCGTCAGGATCATTTCGCCATTGGAATCGGCAGATGAGCGTAAATCGATGTATGCTGGTGTGAAGGTTGGCCTCGTCGAAGCCGTCTATGGGGTAGCCGACACGGGAACGGTCGTCCTTTCGCCGCGGCTGCCGTCACAGTGGCCGGCGGTGCTGTCCGAAGTGCTGATCGTCATTCTGAAAAAATCCCGTCTGTTCGAGGATCATTTTGCCATGGTGCGCTTAGCCGATCGCCAAGAATACGCGGGCGTAGTTTGGATCACCGGTCCCAGCCGCACGGCCGACATCGAAAAAATACTCATCTTGGGCGCGCATGGGCCGCGCCGCTTGATTGTTCTTTTATATGACCAGGAGTAGACTCGTCGTTTCATTCGATTAATAGCGAGGTAGAACCATGAAATATCAGGATCGATTCGGCGTAAAAAAAAGTTTCGAGACCGGCAACGGTCGGGCATTTCTTTTCAGCTTGGAGGAATTGGAAAAGCGGGGCGGATTTAGCCTGTCGCGCATGCCGATCAGCATCCGCATTCTCCTCGAAGCGGTTCTGCGTCACTGCAACGGTTTCGATGTCCCCGAAGAGGCGGTCGTCAATTTGGCCAACTGGAAACCCGATGCGACGGGCTCCGGCGAGGTGCCGTTCAAACCGGCGCGGGTGCTGCTGCAGGATTTTACCGGCGTTCCGGCGGTGGTCGACTTGGCGGCCATGCGGTCGGCCATGGCGCGTCTGGGCGGCGATCCGAAAAAGATCGAGCCGCTCATTCCCTGCGACCTGGTCATCGATCACTCGGTGCAGACCGACTTTTACGGCCGACCTGATGCCCTGAAGAAAAATATGGAAATCGAGCTGCAGCGGAATTTGGAACGGTACGAGTTCCTGAAATGGGGCCAGCAGGCTTTCAAGTCGCTGCGCATTATTCCTCCCGGCGTCGGCATCATCCATCAGGTCAACTTGGAGTATCTGGCGCAGGGCGTTTTTCGCGACGGCGACGTGGTCTTTCCCGACAGCCTGGTGGGCACGGACTCTCACACCGTGATGATCAACGGGCTCGGCATTCTCGGCTGGGGTGTCGGCGGCATCGAGGCCGAGGCGGTCATGCTGGGGCAGCCGCTGTTCATGACGCCGCCGGCTGTGGTCGGCTTTCGACTCGTCGGCGAGCTGCAGCCGGGCGTAACCGCCACCGATCTGACGCTCACCGTAGTGCAGATGCTGCGCAAAAAGGGCGTTGTGGACAAATTTGTTGAGTTTTACGGTCCCGGCGTTGCCGCCATGAGTCTGCCTGACCGCGCCACCGTGGCCAATATGGCGCCCGAATACGGCGCCACCATGGGCTTTTTCCCGATCGACGAGCAGGCTCTGCTCTATCTGCGCCGCACCGGCCGACCGGAAGAGCTGGTCGATTTGGTGGAACGTTACGCCAAAGAGCAGGGACTCTTTCGCACCCAGGATTATGCGCCCGATTACTCGGATACCCTGGAGCTCGACCTGAGCACCGTCGAGCCTTCCGTAGCGGGACCCAAGCGGCCGCAGGATCGAACGCCGCTGACGCAGGTCAAGCGCTCGTTCGCCGCTTCCCTTACGGCGCCGATCAAAGAGCGCGGCTTCGAGCTGAGCAAAGAGGCCGTCCAGGCGACCGGCACGATTCGCATGAACGGCGTAGACTATCAAGTCGGACACGGATTTGTCGCCATTGCCTCCATCACCAGCTGCACGAACACCAGCAATCCCTCGGTCATGCTGGGGGCAGGCCTGTTGGCCAAGAAAGCCGTCGAGCGCGGCCTGCAGACGCCGCCTTTTGTCAAAACGAGTCTGGCGCCGGGTTCACGCGTGGTGACCGACTATCTCCAGCGCACCGGCCTGATGCCTTTTTTGGAGAAGCTCGGATTCTATGTGATCGGCTACGGCTGCGCCACCTGCATCGGCAACAGCGGACCGTTGCCGGAAGAGACGGCCAAGGTCATCGAAGAAAATCGATTGGTCGCCGTGGCCGTGCTCAGCGGCAACCGCAACTTTGAAGGCCGCGTGCATCCGTTGACGCGCGCCAACTATCTTGCGTCGCCGCCGCTGGTCGTTGCCTACGCCTTGGCGGGCAGAATCGACATAGACTTTGCCGCCGAGCCGCTGGGAAAGGACAAAGACGGCCGCCCGGTATTCTTGAAGGACATTTGGCCGACGCAGGATGAAATCGCGCAGCTGCTCGAGTCGGCATCGGATGCGCAAGCCTACCGGCGAACGTATGCCGATCTCAATGCCTTTAATCCGGCTTGGCGCGACATTCCCTCGCCGCAGGGCGACCTTTATCCCTGGCGCGACGAATCCACTTATATTCAGGAGCCGCCGTTCTTTCTCGACCTGAAGAAGGAGCCGGAGCCGATTCGTGAAATCCGCAACGCCCGTGCGTTGGCTCTTCTGGGTGATTCGGTGACCACCGATCACATTTCTCCGGCAGGCTCGATTCCCAAGAACAGCCCGGCCGCGCGCTATCTTTTGGAAAGAGGCGTTCAGCCGGCGGATTTCAATTCTTTCGGAGCGCGGCGCGGCAATGATCGGGTTATGGTGCGCGGCACTTTCGGCAACATCAGGCTGAAAAACCTCCTGGTGCCGGGCGTTGAGGGCGGCGTAACGATCCATTTGCCGGACGGCGAGCAGACGTCGATCTATGATGCGGCCATGCGCTATAAAGAAGAAGGAGTTCCGCTCATCATCCTGGCGGGCAAAGAGTACGGAACCGGCAGTTCGCGCGACTGGGCGGCAAAGGGCACGCTGCTGTTGGGAGTTCGCGCCGTCATTGCCGAAAGCTATGAGAGGATCCATCGCAGCAATTTGGTCGGCATGGGAGTTCTGCCGCTGCAGTATTTGAGCGGCGAGAATGCGGAAACGCTGGGATTGACGGGACGGGAAATCTTTACCATCGAAGCGGACGACGCCCTGCAACCGATGCAAAAAGTGCGCGTTCGGGCTGCAGGCGATGCAGGCGAAAAAATATTCGAGGTCATTGCGCGGCTCGATACGCCGGTGGATGTAGAGTATTATCGGCACGGCGGTATTCTCCCCTTCGTTTTGCGCCGCATGCTGGCCCAATAGATGAGGAAACCGACCAACCGGCGTAGTGAACTCGATAGAGAAGGCTAAAAATGAAGCCGCTGCTGTTTTGCTTGATGTTGTATCCTTGTCTGTTTTTGCGAGGCGACGAGTCGCCGGTCATTCGGGTGATGACCTTCAACATCCGCTACGGTACGGCTCCCGACGGAGAGCATCGATGGGAATTGCGCCGGCCTCTGGTCTTCGAGCTGCTGGAAGACCGTGCTCCGCACATCCTCGGCCTTCAGGAGGCACTGGACTTTCAGATCGACGAGCTGACGGCGCATTTTCCACAATATCGGGCTCTGGGGGTCGGCCGCGACGACGGCAAACGCAAAGGCGAGCATTCCGCCGTTTTGTATGACCGGCATCGGTTCGAAGCGGAGGAGAGCGGCACCTTTTGGTTTTCGGACACACCGGAGGTCCCGGGATCCAAAAGTTGGGGGAACGAGATCCCAAGAATCTGCACCTGGGCCAAGCTGCGCGATCGGCGGTGCGGCGCCGTCTTGTTTGTCTTCAACCTCCACCTCGATCATCAGTCGCAGAATTCGCGCGAGAAAAGCGTCGAACTTTTGCTTAAAAAAATCAACGAATATGCCGGCGACGAACCGGTCATTGTGCTCGGGGATTTCAACGCCGGTGAAGAAAATCCGGCAATAGAGAGACTGCTCAACGCGCGATCGCCTGAAGATGCGGTTCCATGGTTCCGCAACGCCTTTCGTCTGTGCCATCCTCACGAGAAAATGGTAGGCACATTCCACGGCTTCAGCGATCAGGCGGGCGAAGAGATGATCGATCATATCTTTGTTTCGAAAAGCTTTTCCGTAAAAACTGCCGAGATTGTCCGAGACCATCCGCCCGGCCGCTACGCTTCCGACCATTATCCGGTTACGGCAGAGCTGGAATTGAGTGATTGCAGTCATAAACCTGAAGGAGAGAAAAGATGAAACTCTGCAGGATACAGAAAATAATCTCGTTGGCGGTTTTATTGGCCGTCGGCGTCCATGCTGCAGAACGCCGCGATTTACAACTGCCCAAACTCGAGAATTATGTCATTCTCCCCTGCGATTTTCATTCACACACCGTCTTTTCGGACGGCGAAGTGTGGCCGTCGTTGCGCGTCAGAGAGGCCTGGCAGGACGGTCTTGCCGCCCTTGCGCTGACGGATCATTTGGAATACTTGCCTCATGACAAGGACATGCGGCTCGGCAACTGGGAACGAGCCTATGAGCTTGCTCTTCCCGCGGCAGAGCAGTACGGTTTGATTTTGATTAAAGGAGCAGAAATTACCCGCGCAATGCCGCCGGGGCATTTGAATGCGCTGTTTTTGAATCGCATCGAACCGCTGAACACTAAAAATTGGCGAGATGCGGTCAAGGCCGCTTTTATCCAAGGGGCATTTATTTTCTGGAACCATCCAGGTTGGACCGGCCAGCAGCCCGATGGTGTTGCGCGTTGGTATGATGAACATTCCGAGCTGTTGTCCGCGGGCATGCTGCACGGCATCGAAATCGTCAATGAAGATGAATACTATCCGGCGGTTCATCAATGGTGTCTGGAGAAAAATCTGACGATGCTGGGCAATTCGGATATTCACGGCACCACGGCTGAGCAGTACAATCGTCCGCCTGCCGATCACCGACCCATGACCTGGGTACTGGCGACAGAACGCTCGGCCGAAGCCGTTAAAAAGGCTCTCTTTGAACGGCGCACGGTCGTTTATTGGCGGGATCAGCTCATCGGCAGAGCCGATCATCTCGCTTCCATCTTTTCTGCCGCAGTGGTTCCGGAGACGTCGGTGCTCGAGCTGTCCCAAAAGGACCGCGTCCCGTTTCGACTGGTGAACACGACGGATCTTTCCTTTGAACTCACAGAGGGGGAGTGCAGCGTCGGGCTGACGGTTCCCAGATCGGTCTCGATCCCGCCGGGGAGCACGGTCATTTTGACCATACAAAAAGGTCAGGAAAAAGCGCTTCCTCAGGGGGCAGAGCTTTCCTATAAAGTCGCCAATTTGATAGTCGAGCCGGGAAAAGGGTTACCTATTAAGTGGAAAGTGCAGATTAAATAACCGCAATTTCTAAAGCAAAAAGCCCCGATCTTGGAGGATCGGGGCTTTTTTTTATTCTAAGCGGATGAATT
>JAPDQV010000029.1:6682-10732 GCA_034505495.1 candidate division KSB1 bacterium
GCTCTGGCCTTCGGGCGTCGAATTGTCGGCAATGGGAAAGTCGGGCCCCTTGCCGACGGTTTCCATGCGGTCGGGGGCAATCCCCTGCTCGGTCAGAAATCTTTTAACAGATTCGGCTCTACGCAACGAAAGCCATCGATTGAAGGTTTCGGGCCCGGTATTATCCGTATGCCCTTCGATGCGGACACGAACTTCGGGATGCTCCATCAAGCTTTCTGCCACTTGCTTAAGAATTGTTTGCGCCTCGGATGTAAGCTCTGCACTGCCCAAAGCGAAATTGACGCCTTTTAGAATAAGCGGCCCGCCGCCTTTTTCGGGCATTTGAATCTTCGGTTCTACAGGCGGCTCAACAGGTTTTGGGGGAGTTTGTAGTTCAGGCGAAGTTTCGATAAGTTGGGCTGCTGCCGGTTCGGGTTTCAGTTCGACAGGTTTGATCTCCTCTACAATCTGCGGTTGCGCTTTCGGTTTCTTCTTGTTCAAGTAGTAGATGGAACTGAAGCGAAATTGATAGTATTTGTCATTGACATCGTTTTCGCCGACGTTATCTTTTTTGCTGTTGATCAAATGCAGACCGCGAAATTGAAAGTCCAATGCAATTTTTTTCGTTATTTGCCATTCAAAGCCGGCTCCGAAACCGATTAGTGCATTGGTTTCCATTCCGTAAAAGCTTTTTCCCCATCGCAGTTTTCCGTTTGTCAAAACATTCCCGTCTTTGGGACCTGTTCTCGCCAAATCCCAAAAGAGTAATCCTAATTCCCCTAAAGCATAAGGCTTGACCTGGTTTGCGGGTAGGGGAGTGTATCGAATAGTCAGATCGATGGGAAAAAGAAAAGTTCGAAACGGCGAATTGGCATCAGCATAGGTTGAAGTTCCAAAGCGCGCCGGCTTAAAAGTGCCGTAACCCATTTCAATGCTGCTCATTACATAAGGAGATATCCCATAACGTCCCTCGATATGACCCGAATAACTTAGCGAGGAACGATCCGCTTTGCCGCCCCAAAGCTTAAAAATGCCAAACGCCCCACCCGCACCGTAAATGGATTGCCAATCTTGGGCAGAAAGAACTGTACACGAAAAAACCACCCAGGACGCCAACACCTTGTGTTTCATACCCACCTCTTACCTTGATGAGTGATATTAGTTGGAAAACTTTTGAACTTTCCCGCCTTTCGCTAATGCATCTAACTTGCAGCTTGAAAAAATTATTTCATACTAAGCCTTCTTTTTTCAAAGTCGCGAGCTACTTTTGCCATTTCCAGTTTCCGTTTTCCCAATAGGCTTTCCATCCGCTCTTTTCCGCTCCAGCGGAAGCCAAATAATGCGTACGGGTTTTCCGGTCGAACTTGACGGCCGCAGGATTGCCGTCCGGGTCGCTCTGCGGCGCATCGGCAAGATAATGGAATCGCGGTTCCAGCTCATTTCGGTGACGCGCCAGCTCTTCGACCAACGGCGCTCGGGTCTCGCGCAATTTCGGGAATGTGCTTGCCGCCATGAACAAGCCCGCCTGACCTTCCCGCAGCAAAAAGTAGTCAGCCGACTTTGTACAACGGCACTCCGGCATGGGGATGGGTTTCATGACCGGCGGCGCCGGTTGACCGTTGCGCAGCAATTTGCGCGTATTTTTGCATTCGGAATTGGTGCAGGCAAAGAACTTGCCGAAGCGCCCGGTCTTGAGCTGCATGGGAGTGCCGCACCGTTCGCAGATCAACTCCGGACCGTCGTAGCCTTTAAGACGAAATTTGCCCGTCTCTACTAAACTTCCTGGACAGTCAGGGCTGTTGCCGCAAAGATACAGTCTACGGCTTTCATCGACCAACCAGCCGTCCATTGCCGACCCGCAAATCGGGCAGCGCTTTTTCTGCAGCAGCTCCATGGGATCCCCTTCATCCTCATCGCCGGATGCCGTCGATTCTTCGGCCGGAATGAGATTGAGGGTTCTTGTACAGCGATCCGGTCCCGCCTTTTCATAACCCGAACAGCTGAGGAACACGCCGGTTGCGCCCGTGCGAACGACCATCTGTCTTCCGCAATTTGGGCAGTTAATATTAACCAGCAAAGGCTCGTTGCGGCGCATAGTCTGTTCCGCTTCCGTCAATCGCTTTTTAAAATCGGCATAAAAGTCGTCCAACATCTGCCGCCAGTTACGGTTGCCTTGTGCAATCTCATCGAGACCCGTCTCCATGCCGGCGGTAAAGTCGTAATCCATCAAATTCTGAAAGTTCTCCATCAGGCGGTCGGTCACGATCTCGCCGATCTTCATTGCGTAAAAGCGGCGGTTTTTCAACTGGACGTAGCCGCGTTCCTGAATGGTCGAAATAATGGAAGCGTAAGTGGACGGACGGCCGATGCCGCGCTTTTCCAGCTCCTTGACCAGGCTCGCCTCTGTGTAGCGTGCGGGCGGCTTGGTAAAATGCTGCTGCGGATCCAATTCGACGAGATTCAGCTTTTGTCCGACCTCTACGTGCGGCAACGGCTGATTCTCCTCGGATTTCTGCGGCGGGAGGACCTTCATCCAGCCGTCGAAGCGAAGCACGCTGCCGGTTGCCTTCAATTCATAGTCGCCTGCACCGATGGCGATGGTCGTACGATCGAATTCCGCCGGCGGCATCTGACAGGCGACAAACTGCCTCCAGATCAGCTCATAAAGTCGAGCTGCATCTTTATTGAGCGAAGCGATGCTGCCCGGACCTTTGCTAACATCCGTAGGCCGAATGGCCTCGTGCGCTTCCTGCGCCGTAGGTCCGCTCTGATAATAGTTCGGCGTGGCAGGCAAATATTTTTCACCGAAAGCGGAACGAATGTATTCGCGACATGCCGCCAGGGCCTCGGCGCTGATGTTGCGGGAATCGGTGCGCATGTAGGTGATATGCCCTTCCTGGTAAAGCTGCTGCGCCAATGCCATGGTCTTTTTGGTGCTGAAACCGAGTCGCGAAAAAGCCGCCTGCTGCAGCGTGCTGGTGATGAAAGGCGGATAGGGATTCTGTTTGACCGGCGAAACTTTGTAATCCTGCACAACATATTCCGCATCCTGCAGAATCGCCAAAGCTGCATCGATTTCATCGCGCGATTTCGGCTCGAACTTTTCGCCCCGACAGGCAGTGACTCGTGCGCGAAACGGCAGCTCGGCCTTGAGGATGGCATAAAGTTCCCAATATTCTTCCGGCACAAAGGCGTGAATTTCCCGCTCCCGTTCGACGATAAGCCGCACGGCAACCGACTGGACGCGTCCGGCAGAGAGTCCCCGCGCAATCTTTTTCCACAAAAGGGGGGAAAGCATATAGCCTACCACGCGATCGAGAAAGCGGCGCGTCTGCTGCGCCTGAACGCGCTGCATGTTCAGATCGCCGGGCTGGGCAAACGCCTGCTGAATGGCCGGACGAGTGATCTCGCTAAAGGTGACGCGGCGGTATTTGCGCAGATCCCCGCCGATCGCTTCGCGCAAATGCCAGGCGATCGCCTCGCCCTCGCGATCCAAATCGGTTGCCAGATAGATCTCTTCGGCTTCGGCGGCCGCCTTTTTGAGTTCCTGAAGGATCTTTCGCTTGTCGGGCAAGATGACGTAATGCGCCTGCCAGCCGTTCTCCGGATCCACCCCCATCACCCGTACCAGGTTCTCATACTCGCGCCGGCGCTTCAGTTGTTCCTTCTCCTGCTCGGACAGCGTTTTGGGAAGCGGCGAAGCTTTTGGTTTCTCTTCTAAATCTTTTGCCGATGTCGGCAGATCACGGATATGGCCGACGCTCGACTTGACCAAATAGTCTTTGCCCAAATATTTGTTGATGGTTTTCGCTTTTGCCGGAGACTCAACAATGACCAGTTTCAATTCCGCCCTTTCATTAAAAACCCTTGGGAAATGTAATGACATGCATTACCATTTGCAAGTTTTACCTTGTGCTGTTGCAGGAAAAATCTTGAAATCGTACTAAAAATTGTTTACCATATTCCGTGCTTTTTCATCAATGAAGCTTTTATTCGGTATTCGGTTTGGAAAATACACGGTGATTGCATCCTTTTTTCGGCTTTTTAATCAAATTCGTGAATATTTTTTTA
>JAPDQV010000029.1:10742-48309 GCA_034505495.1 candidate division KSB1 bacterium
ATGTAATGACGCATGTCTCCATTTGCAAGGTTTACCTGTCATCGACAGGAAAATTCTTGAAATGGTAAGAAAAATTTTTTACCATACTTGCGAAATGTTGATTTCGTTTCAAGTCTACAAAAAATCCCTTATTGGAAGTGCATCCTTTTTGCAAAGATTCAATCAAAGTAATGAATATTTTTATATGCAGTCATGTTTTAAGGGCGGATTTGCAAAGGTGAAAGTATAAAGGATGATAAGGTCATGAATTCTGAACGCGAATTGAATCTTGAAGAGATCGAGCTGCAGGAATGGCTCGAATCGTTGGATTATGTCATTCAGACCGGCAGTCACGAGCGTGTGCAAAGGCTGCTGTTGGAGCTGCAGAATCGGGCGAGATTTTCCGGCATTCGCCTGCCCTTTACGGCCAACACGCCCTATCTGAACACCATCCCGTTGGAAGAACAGCCGCCTTATCCGGGCAGCCGCGAGATCGAACGACGGATCAAAAGCATCATTCGCTGGAACGCCATGGCCATGGTCGTGCGCGCCAACCGCAATGAAAAAGGCATCGGCGGTCATATTTCCACCTACGCTTCCGCGGCGACGCTTTATGAAGTCGGCTTTAATCACTTTTTCCGCGCTCCGCGCGAAGGGTTCAGCGGCGACATCATCTACTTTCAAGGTCACGCTTCGCCGGGAATTTATGCCCGCGCCTTTGTGGAAGGCAGGCTCACGGTTGAGGATCTGAAAAACTTTCGCCACGAGTGTCATCCCGGCGGCGGCCTTCCCTCCTATCCGCATCCGTGGCTGAAACCCGACTTTTGGCAATTTCCTACGGTTTCCATGGGACTGGGGCCGATCATGGCCATTTACCAGGCGCGGTTCAACCGCTATCTGGAAGACCGCGGCTTGAAACCGCGCGACGACGCCAAAGTCTGGGCGTTTTTAGGCGACGGCGAAACCGACGAGCCGGAAACGCTCGGCGCCATTTCGCTGGCGGCGCGCGAAAAGCTCGACAATCTCATTTTCGTCATCAACTGCAATCTGCAGCGACTCGACGGCCCGGTGCGCGGCAACGGCAACATCGTCCAGGAGCTGGAAAAAGTCTTTCGCGGGGCCGGTTGGAACGTCATTAAAGTGCTGTGGGGCAGCGACTTTGATCCGTTGTTTGCCAAGGACAAAGACGGCCTGCTGGCCAAGCGGGTGGGCGAGATCATCGACGGCGAGTTTCAAAACTATATCGTTCGCGGCGGCGCTTATGTGCGCAGCAAATTTTTCGGCAGCCACCCGCAGCTGCTCAAGCTTGTCGAGCATTTGAGCGACGACCAGATTTCGCGGCTGCGTTTGGGCGGACACGATCCGGAAAAAGTTTACGCGGCTTACAAGCGGGCTGTCGAAAGCACCGGCGCGCCCACGGTTATTCTCGCGCGTACCATCAAGGGTTACGGCTTGGGAGAAGCAGGAGAAGGCAAGAACATCACGCATCAGCAGAAGCAGCTGAACGAACAGGAACTGCGGGAATTCCGCTCGCGCTTCGGCATCCCCATCTCGGATGAGGAAATCAACGACGTGCCGTTCTATCGGCCGCCGGAAAACAGTCCGGAAATGCAGTACCTGCAGGAGCGAAGAAGGCAGCTGGGCGGTTACGTGCCCACCCGCCGCATGGTCAGCGTGCCGGTCTCGCTGGGCGAGCCGGAGTTGTTCGAAGAGTTTTACGAGGGCACGCAGGATCGCGAAGTGTCCACGACCATGGCCTTTGTACGAATTCTGGCCAAGCTGCTCAAGGACAAGAATCTGGGTAAATTGATCGTGCCGATCGTACCGGATGAGGCGCGAACCTTCGGCATGGAGGCGCTTTTTCGCCAGGTAGGCATTTATTCCCATGTGGGACAGCTCTACGAGCCGGTGGATAAGGAACAGCTGCTTTATTACAAAGAGTCTCAGGACGGTCAAGTCCTGGAAGAGGGCATTACTGAAGCAGGTTCCATGTCCTCCTTTATTGCCGCCGGCAGCGCCTACTCTACCCACGGTATTAACACGATTCCCTTTTTTATTTTTTATTCCATGTTCGGATTTCAGAGGATCGGCGACCTGATTTGGGCTGCAGGCGACATGCGCACGCGCGGTTTTCTCATCGGCGGCACATCCGGAAGAACGACGCTTGCCGGTGAAGGTCTGCAGCATCAGGACGGGCACAGCCACCTGCTCGCCTATCCGCTGCCGAACCTAAAGGCTTATGATCCCGCTTATGCCTACGAGCTGGCGGTCATCATCGAAGATGGTCTCCGTCGCATGTACAAAGATCAGGAGAGCCTGTTTTACTACATCACGGTCATGAATGAAAACTATCCGCAACCGCCGATGCCGAAGGTCGAAGGGATTCGCGAAGGGATTCTCGGCGGCATCTATCGATACCAAACCTCGACGTTGGCAAAGCCAAAAGGGCGGGTGCAGTTGTTCGGCAGCGGAACGATTTTGAACAAGGCGCTCGGTGCCAAGCAGATTTTGGAAGAGCAGTACGGCGTAGCGGCCGATGTGTGGAGCGTTACGAGCTATAAGGAGCTCTATTACGATGCCGCGCAGGTCGACCGCTGGAATATGCTGCATCCCGATCAGCCGCCGCGGACGCCTTTCCTGCTTCGGCAGCTGGCTGGAGCCGAGGGACCGATCATCGCCGCTTCCGATTATGTGCGCACGCTGCCCGAGTCCGTAGGTCGCCGACTGCCGAACCCCTTCTTCAGCCTCGGCACCGACGGCTTTGGCCGCAGCGACGGACGCCGTCATCTGCGTGAATTCTTTGAAGTCGATGAACGATACATCGCCTATGCGGCGCTTTATATGCTTTTCAAAGAAAACAAATTGACCCTCAAAGAGCTCCAGGCCGCGGCAAAGGCGTTGAACATCAACCCCGAAAAAGCAAACCCCTTTACGTCATAAACGATTCACCTAAAGACGAACGAGGACAAGCATGACGTTCGAATGCAAAATACCGGAATTGGGCGAAAATGTGCAATCGGGCACCGTGGCTGCGGTTTTAGTCAAGCCGGGCGAGCACATCAAAAAGGATCAGCCGCTCATCGAATTGGAGACGGAAAAGGCAGTGGTCGAAGTGCCTGCCGAGGCCGAAGGAGTCGTAAAGGAAATTTTGGTGCAGTCGGGCCAAAAGGTCCAAGTCGGTCAAACGATTCTCATTCTCGAGTCCGAGGCAAAGGCGGAACAACCGCCGCCTCCGGCTGCTGAACCGGAGCAAGCTCGCCCAATCGAAACCGCTGCACCTGTCGCGGTGGTGGAGATCGTCGTTCCCAATTTAGGCGAAAACGTCGCCAAGGGTACGGTAGCGGGAGTTTTGGTCAAAGTCGGCGATGTCATCAAAGCGGAACAGCCGGTCATCGAGTTGGAGACGGATAAAGCCGTTGTTGAAGTGCCGGCAGACCGAGGCGGCGAAGTGGTGGAAGTGCTCGTTAAAGCGGGTGAGGTCGTACAGACCGGCCAGGTCATTCTTCGTCTCAAAAGTTCAGAGGCGGCGAAAACAAAAGTCGAGGTGCCGGCGGAAGAAATTCGCCGACAGGCTCCTGCCCCGTCTCTGAAAAAAGAAACGGTTCCGGCTACACCGGTGCCGGAGGAGACCCTTCGACCCGCGGCTTCGGCCTATCCGGCGGCGCCGGCGGCGCCTTCGGTAAGACGCTTTGCCCGCGAGATCGGTGTCAACATCAATGAAGTCAAAGGCAGCGGACCGGCAGGACGTATCTCGATCGAGGATGTCAAAGCCTACGCCAAGCAGTTGCTCTCGGGACCAAGCCGCGGCGCTGCTCAGCCGCCGACGACGGAACCTCTGCCGGATTTTTCAAAATGGGGAGAAGTAACGCGCGAACTGATGAGCTCGGTAAGGGAAAAAACCGCCGTGCATCTTTCGCATGCCTGGCATGAAATTCCGCACGTTACTCAGTTCGACAAGGCCGATATTACGGAACTGGAAGCGCTTCGCAAGCAGTACGCTCCACGGGTCGAGCAAGCCGGCGGCAAGCTGACGATCACCGCCATCCTGCTCAAGACGGTGGCTTCAGCTCTCAAGCTGTATCCACAGTTCAACGCTTCGGTGGACATGCGCACCAAGGAGATCATCTACAAAAAATATTACCATATCGGCGTGGCGGTGGACACGCCGCGGGGATTGTTGGTGCCGGTAATTCGCGACGTCGACCGCAAAAATCTTACCGAATTGGCGGTCGAGTTGGCTCAGGTTTCGCAAAAAGCGCGCGACCGCAAACTAACGCTGGAAGACATGTCCGGCGGCAATTTTACCATCAGCAACTTGGGCGGCATCGGCGGCACCTTTTTTACGCCGATCATCAATTGGCCGGAAGTCGCCATTCTCGGCGTTTCGCGCGCCGTTTGGGAGCCGGTTTACCGCAATAACGAGTGGACGCCTCGGCTGATGCTGCCTCTTTCCTTATCTTATGATCATCGTCTGATCGACGGCGCCGACGGAGCGCGCTTTATCCGCTGGATCGTCGAAGCGCTCGAACAGCCGTTTGCTATGATTTTGGAAGGGTGAGGCAGCCTCCAGGGAGAGTTTTGAACGGATAGAACTTACGCGGAGACTTTATGAACAGTCAATCGACACAATTAGCGGTCATTGGAGCCGGTCCAGGCGGCTATGCCGCAGCTTTTCTGGCAGCCGATCTCGGCATGCAGGTTACGCTTATCGATCCGGAAAAAAATCCCGGGGGTGTCTGTCTGCATCGCGGCTGCATCCCCTCCAAGGCGCTCCTCCATGTCGCCAATCTGATCAACGAAGCGCATGAAGCGGAAAAATGGGGCGTTAAATTGGGTCAGCCGCAAATCGATTTGGACAAGCTGCGCGCTTTTAAGGACGGTGTGGTTGCCAAATTGACGGGCGGAACCGGACAATTGGCCAAACAGCGAAAAATTAACCACCTGCAGGGCAAGGCGGTTTTTAAAAACAACAAAACGCTGCAAGTAACGCTGAACAGCGGCGAAAATGTCGAGGTAACTTTCGAACATGCCGTGATCGCCACCGGATCGCGGCCGGTCGTCATTCCGTCTTTGGCGCTGGAAAATCCGAACTTTTGGGACTCGACGGCCGCTTTGGAGCTGCGCCAGATCCCCAAGAGGCTGCTCGTCATCGGCGGCGGCTATATCGGCTTGGAAATGGGAACGGTCTACGCCTCTCTCGGCAGCGAAGTGACCGTGGTGGAGATGCTGCCGGGCATTCTGCCGGGCGCAGATCGCGATCTGGTCAGAGTTTTGGAAAAAAGCTTGGAGGGCAAATTCAAAGCCGTTTTGACGGAAACCAAGGTCGTCAAAACGGAAAAAGACGGCAACGGGATTCGCGTCACGCTCGAAGGTGCAAAAGTAAGCGAAACACAGCAGACCTTCGATGCGGTATTGATGACGGTCGGCCGAAGGCCAAACACTGAGGGTCTCGGCCTGGAAAACACCCGTATTCAATTGACAGCGCGCGGCTTTATCCAAGTCGATGCGCAGCGACGTACGGCCGAACCGCATATCTTTGCCATCGGCGATGTGGCCGGCGAGCCGATGTTGGCGCACAAGGCTTCTCACGAAGGACGCACGGCCGTTGAGGCGATTGCGGGACACAAGGTCGCATTCGAACCGGCCGCCATTCCGGCGGTTGTCTTTACAGATCCCGAGTTGGCGTGGGCCGGTTTGACGGAGCAGGAAGCCAAAGAGCGCGGTATGGCCGTTGAGGTGATGCGCTTTCCTTGGGCGGCATCGGGACGCGCTCTCACCATGGATCGCATCGACGGCATGACAAAATTGATTATCGAACCGGAAACAAAGAGAATTTTAGGCATCGGACTGGTGGGCGCGGGTGCCGGTGAGCTGGTGTCGGAGGGAGTGTTGGCGATCGAAATGGCGGCGACGGCCGAGGACTTGCAGCTGACGATCCATCCCCACCCCACTTTGAGTGAAACGGTGATGGAAACCGCCGAAATGTTCTTCGGCACTTGCACGCACGTTTACCGCCCGAAAAAGAAATAAATAGGATCGTATTCGGCTGCAACCATCCGGTAAGCCCGCTTAAAATTGCAGATCTATTTCACTGACTAAAAAGCTGTCGCAGAGCGAGTGGCGTTTGATGCGCAGGTAAAGCTCCATAATGCCTTCGAAATCGCCGGCCGCCACTCCGCTTCCTTCGTAGCAAAATGTGTTGAGGGTGGTATACTCTGCCACGCCTGCAGGCAGGTTCGCACGCAATTCCACCGGTTGAAAATTGCGCAGCTCGACGCCGGGCGGCAGCGACCGAAATATCTCTTTGCAGGGGCCTACTCTTTCCTCGGCATAGACGTGATAACTAAAAGAAAATGAAGCGCTTTTGATCAGTCTCTTTTGTTTGATCGAGGTGTGCAGCTGCTCAAAAGCATTTGCGAGCGCTTTCTCGAACTCATCTACCGCTGATTCCGGCAGGCAGAGATGCGTCTGACATTCGAGGTGCAGGAGCTCTTTGACAATCTCTCCCATCGTTTCGCGCCGAATGTTGTGGCGACGATGGAAAAAATACTTGAAGCTTTTACCGCTTCCCTGCATGTAGCCCATTAAAAATCCCTTAGTCAAAAGAAATGGCGCATCGACGACAATTTCGTAAAATCGCTCCGCCATGGCCAACCTCCTTTCGAGTTACCGGCAAATCACATCTCACCCTCTTAAACAGCGCATCATTCCAAATCATTCTCGATGCAGTGCTCACAAAGAATATTTGCAGCCGAAAGTAATTCTGGGACCAAAATATTCTACCTGAGCGGTTCTTTCCTTGCGTCCGGCGTAAAAACGCAGCGGCTGATTGAGAAGGTTGTTCCATTCAAAAAAGAGCCCGAATCGGGATGAGACCCGCCACGATCCATTGAGGTCGAGAAAAGTGACGGCGTCATACCATCGTTCCAAACCCGGCGTCAGATCGATCTCCTTTGAATCCAGGTATGGAGCGGCTCGGCTTAGAGAAACGCCGATTGTCGCCGTTTTGCTCTCATAAGTCAGGTTCGCGTTAAAAGTATATTTCGGAGCTCCGGGCAGAGGAATATTCCTTCCCGGCCAAGAAGGGTAAGAAGCTGCGGAAAACAGGCGCGTGTAGTTCATATAAAAGCTGAGACGCGAAAGGAGGCCCGGCAGGAAATCGAGAGGCTTTTGGCCGCTCAATTCGATGCCGGTTAGCCGCCCATTGCCGCCGTTACGCGGCTGATAAAACTCGGTGACGGTTTTTCCGGTAACCGGATCCAGCGCATTATTTTCGCGATAAATATAAAAAAAGCGCTCGATTTCCTTATGGAAGATGCCGGTTGAAAACAATCCTACGCCCTGGTCATACCGCTCAATCGAAAAATCCCAATTGTGAGAACGGCATGGCATCAGGTCGGGGTTGCCGACCCGCAGCACTTCACCGGCGCGTTTGAGCTCGCGGTAAGGCACCAGATCATAGAAATCAGGCCGCGCGATGCTCTTCGAATAGGCAGCGCGCAAGACGAGCCGATGACCCGGCTCATAGCGAACATGAAGGCTGGGCAAAAGGTGAACATACTCACTCTTTCCGCTTGCCGGCGCAAGGCTGTCGGAACCTTCCGTCATTTCGTAGCCTCGGTAGAAAACGGAAGTGTTTTCCAGACGGGCGCCGAAAATGAGCTTCAACCGTTTGCCGATATTCTGCTGCAGCATCGCGTAAGCGGAAGAGACGTTTTCTTCGGCATCATAGTTTTGCGTCCCGTATTGCTGCGCCAATGGTTTTTGCTTAAATAGCACTGTATCGTTGAAATTTAATCTGCCTAAAAATGAAGGAGTTGTAAAACGGCCGAGTTGATAATTTCCGGCATAGAAACGGGAAGGCGTGTAATCAGCGGTCGGAGTGCGCGTCATGTCGCTCCACTCGCTTTTGCCTTCCGGCGTCAGAGAGATCTGCAAGCCTTGTACGCTGTTGTGCTTGTCCAAGCGCTTGAATTTACCGCCGAATTGCAGCGTATTCTTCCAAAATCCCTTTTTAATGAGCGGCGTCCTTAGATCGATGCTCAGTCGAGTATCCTTTTCCGCAACGGAGCGAAATTCCTCCCGCATTTCTTCGAATTTAAAAAGCGAATCCGGAGTGTTGCTTTGAAAGTAGGGCGTCCGCAAGCTTGATAAATCGACAACGACGTCGGCATTTTTGACCCACCACTGCAGATATCGTTCGTGGGGCCGCTCCTCCGTTACGCGGGTATGCGAAAGGTTCCACTCGATGGTCCAGCGGCTGAACCAATCGTGCTTGCCTTTCAGACGAAAGCCGAGCAACCGTTGCTGTTCCAGCCGGGCGTTATCCTGATCGACGTTTCCGCCTTTGGTTTGTCGATAGATTTGCGACCTTTCTGCAATGTCGTTTTTGCCGGGCGGTTCCATCCTGAAACGAAGCCGCTGACGCACCTCCCAGTCATCCCGCTGGTTGAGAAGAAGATTGAGAAAAAAGCGGTTCTCATCGTTTGGTCGATAATCCGCCGCCAAAGTGACTCCCCGCCGCAGACGACGGACGTCATAGCGACGAATATCCCATTGTGAAGCGTAGATGCCGCCTTTTTTGTCGACGCTCCAAATCCCTTCGCTGTTATGGGCGCCCAGGCGGCGATCGTTGATGCTGCCGGAAAGGGAAAGACCCAATTTTTCGTTCAAAAACCGTCGCCCGACCGTTGTAGAGCCGTTCAGCAATCCCCGACCGGTAAGGAAATCGTAGCCGCTGCCGAGGCTGAGGTTGAAACGTCGGCTGAATACCGCCGGTCGAGTGAGCAAATTAACCGTTCCTCCGATCGCATCGCCGTCCATATCCGGCGTGTTGTTTTTATAGACTTCGACGCTTTGAATGAGGTCCGTGGAGATCATGTCGAGCTGAACGGCGCGGGTTTGCGCATCCGGTGAAGGCAGGCGCTCACCGTCCAAGGCGACCGAATTGAGCCGCGGATCCAAGCCGCGGATTCCCGCATAGCGCGCCTCGCCCTGATCATAATTGACCGTCACGGCAGACAGCCGCTTGAGTGCATCGCCGATGTTCTGATCCGGAAAGCGCACCAGCTGATCCGCCGAAACGACGACCGCAATGCGGTCGTCGGACATTTGCTGATTAAGCGCTTTGGCTTGCCCCTTGAGATGTTCTCCCATAACCGTCAGCTCACCCAGCTCCAGCACGGACGGTTGAAGAATAAAATCCTCGCGCCTCGTCTGTCCCTCGGCGATTTCCACTTGCTGCTTTATCTGTGCAAAGCCGATAAAAGAAACCAAAAGCGTATAACGCCCAGGCGGCAGGTTGACAATTCGGTACTCTCCTTCGGCGTCAGTGACGTCTCCGGTGTTCAGTTCGAGCAAAAAGACGTTCGCCCCGACCAACGGCGCTTTTTGGTCATCGAGCACTCGTCCGGTTAAAACGCCGCCCTCTGCCGTTGCGGAGCCCGCCATTATCATCCCCGCTGCAAGGAACAGCGTGCCCAAACCATGGAGTATTTTATAAAGCCCTCTCATCAAAATAAACTGTCAGTCCATGGGAAGCCAGTGCGCTCAGAGTTCTTTTTCGGCAAAATGGTAAAGATTTTTCCAGGAAATTCAAAATGAATTTGCGAGAAAAAAAGCGCCCCCTAGAACTTGTCGAGGGCGCTTTGAGGAGGAAATTTAACGAGGTATAGGAAACGGCATCATCAGTTTTGGAGATCAATCAACCGATTAACCGTGCTATTTCAGCAACAGCATCTTTTTGGTGTCGCTGAACTCCTGCGCATGGAGGCGGTAATAATATACGCCTGAGCTGACTCGCAGACCCTGATCGTCCTTTCCATCCCAGACAACCGAATGGTAGCCCGCTTCCATTTTTTCCTTAAATAGAGTCCTCACCCTCTGCCCGAGGACGTTATAGACCTCCAGCGTCACGTAAGCCTCTTTGGGAACGTCGAAGCGGATCGTGGTTTCGGGATTGAACGGATTGGGATAATTCTGCGCCAAGCGGAATTCGCGCGGCAGCGGCGCTTCAGCGCGCACCGGTCCATGCAGCGAAGAGGCGCTGTCCAGGCCGATTTCTTCTATCTTGTAATAGTAGCTGCGACCGCCTGCCGCCGCCTTGTCGGTGAATTGATAACGACCGTCCGGCGCATAGGGGATCAGCTCATCATTGATTTTGGTATATTCACCATCTTCACGCGCGCTGCGGAGCACGTTGAAACCAGACAGCAGTCCGCCCTCGACAGTCTCCCAGGTAAGCTGCACACCCTTATAGGGTTCCGCTGTACAGCTCAAGTTGACGAGCTGCACTTTTACTTTAACGCCCCACCACCTGTGCGCCACATCCGAGTGATCGGTCGCCCTGACATTGACGGAATAATAGCGATAAGGCGGATACTGGTTGAGATCCATGGTGAACGTCTGGCCGTAAGCCTTTTGCTGATTATCGACATACCAGGTCACGGTAACCAGATCTCCGTCTTCGTCGCGCACTTCAACGCCGAAATCGATTTTTGCCAGCGTGCCGGGCTCGACTTTGATCACCTCCTGCGTCGGCCAATAGCGGACGATTTGCGGCGCCCGATTACGATCAATGACCGTGATCTTGACAGAGTCAAGGTCGCGTCCGCCCTTCATGTCCAATGCTCCGAACACGGCATAGATCGTCCGGGTCTTCTGAGGCGCTTGAACGAACGAGAAACTCGGTTGCCAGGTGAAGGTCCAGGTGCCGTCGCCGTTGCTCGACAGTGCCGAACCTTCGGGAATCGATTCTGCCGTGCAGGTAATCGGCGGATTGTCGCTGCCGTCGGCATAGATCGTAAAGCTCAATATGTCATTTTCGTAGACAGTGCGGTCCGACGGCAGATGCAGCTGCGGCCAGCGCGAAGGATCGCCGATGGCGTTAAAGGTTTCGACGAACATACCTCCTGGCAGACCGTCGGCAATCGCCTGCGCGACGTTGACATAGGCATTCGGCCGCGGACCCAGTCGCCAGCGCACCTGAGCAATGCCGTCGGCATCCGAAATGACCGGCTGCGGTTCGATGATGCTGCCTCCGCCCTGCAACACGATAAATCGAACGCGACCGCCCTGCGCCGGATTGCCCTCGCGGTCATACACCCGTACCGAAATGGGACGGAGCAGCACGCGGTCCATTTCACCGGTCTGATTATCGCCGCCCAACTTGCGCATGCTGTAGGGCGCTCCCGCCTGTCCGTATACTGTAAAGTCAATGAACTCGGGCCGCAGACCGGCGCTGGTGACACGGATCTTGTTCAGACCCGCCTTTTCGCCCAACGTATAATAGACGCTCACCAAGCCGAATGCATCCGTGGTTCGCGCCAATACTTTTACGCCGCCCTCTAACCGGCCGATACCCTGAACCGTATGATCGTCGATGACGGTCATCGTTACCGTTATGCCGGGAACCGGGTTGTTATAATCGTCCGTCACCTTGACGGTCAACGGCATCGGCAGCATGGTATTCACCGTCCCGTACTGATTGTTGCCGCTGACCAACTGCAGCATTGAAGCGCCGCTGCCGGGCATCACTTTGGTCGTATCGGTAAAGACGGCGGAAACGATCGGCAGGTCAACGAGCGACGCACGGATGATGTTCAGACCCAAGGTCGTTCCCAACTTGTAGGTCACGGAAGCCACACCGTACATGTTGGACTCGGCCGGATTTTCGCTGGTGATGACGCCGTCGTTGGCCAACACTTCGAACTTGACCTTTTTGCCGAAGATCGGCCAGCCGAGATTATCAATCACGCGCACGGAAAGCGGTTCGGGCAGGTCGCCCGCCGGTCTGCCGCTGAGCCGATCGCCGCTCAAGATTACCAATTCTTTGATCTGCTGCGGCTGTACGGCGATCGTGGAAAAGTTTACCGGCGAGCCGTCCAAACCATCCGAAACCGCCTGCACCAAATTGGCGCCCGGATTAAGGCCGAGCCGGTAATATGCGGAAGCAATACCGTTCTCATCGGAATAGACCGGCTGGTTGTCGACCATCATGCCGCCGCCTGTCTTGGGCGTAAAGGTCACGGCCACATTGCGAATGGGATTGCCGAATTGATCAGTGATCAACACTTTAAAGGGCTTTTCCAGCACGGTGCCGACATTGCGCGTTTGGGTGTCGCCGTTCTCACCCGGCGCTTTTACAATGCGTGCCGCAGCAGCCGGCCGGAAGGTCACTTGCGCGGTAACGTTCAATAAAACGTTACTGTTGATGTCGCGGGCGCGCACAGTTTTCACGCCTGCCTGTCGGGATGAGATAAAGCCGATCGTACGACCGTTGGCGTCTGTAGCCGTCGTCGGCTGTGTAATAATGTTTCCCTCTCCGTCCGCTTCAAGAATCACGGCTTTCCCGACTACCGGGTTTTTAAAGCGGTCGCGCAAGGTAACTGTTACCGTAGCGCGAATTTCGCCGTTCGACACCATTAACTCTCTCGGAGTTACGGCAATCAAGGAGGAATCGGCGCTGGTCTGATCAGCCAAAGCCGTCGCCCTGAAAATAATTGGTGAGCCTTCCAAGGCGCCGCCGCCGTTACTCGTAGCTTCGACCTGCTGTTGACCGACGAACTGACCCAATCGCCATCTGACGGCAGCAATGCCCAAGTTGTCGGTATTCACCGATGTATCGACGGCTGCTCCGGCGCCCAAAGAGCCGATTGTTTCGACCGGCCTCGAGGGATCGGCAAGAATGCGGAAGCGGATCGGCTGGTTCTTAACCGGGTTGTCGTATTGATCAAGCGCCAGCACTTTGAGCTCACGCGCCAAGTATTGTCCGACGCTGCCGGTCTGGCCGTCGCCGTCGGCGGCACGCATCTTTCGGGCATTGGTCGCCGTGCCCGTTATCTCAAAGATAATCGGCGATCCCTGCAGCGGAACTCCGTTGTTTTCGGCCGAAGCCCGCACTTTGTTGATTTTATACCCGGCGCGCTGCCCTAAGGTGAACTGCACCCACGCCATGCCGTTCGAGTCGGTCAGCTTGATTTTGACCGAATCGACCAGACCGTCGAGTGTGCCGCCTTCGGCTTCACGACGACTGATAACCTGAAAACGGACCGGTATCTGGGCGATCGGGTTGTCGTAGGCATCGGTCACTTTGACCTTCAAGAACTCCGGCAGGGTATTGCCGATGATGCTCGCCAAGTTGGTGTCGCTGACGGCTTTGACCATCTTGGTCGCTCCGCCTACGGTAGCCGAAGCGGTAAATACATAAGGCGAATTGATGAGATGCACGTTGTTCAGTTTGGCCGACGCCCGCAGCTTGTTGTTCTGAGAGCCGACCTGCGGACCCAAGCCCCAGCGAACAGCGGCGATTCCGTCGGCGTTGGTCACCACCGCCGCCTCCGTGACCCCCGGTTGACCGATGTAACCGCTGTTATTGTTGACCGGTATGATGTCGAAATTGACCGTATGACCGGGAATGCCGTTGCCGAACTGGTCCGCCACCTTGACTTTGATCTCTTCGGGAATCAATGCTCCGACCACGCCGAAGGTCGAATAACTGGAATCCGGAATGATCTGGAAAGCTATATCCGGCAGTGAGGTGGCTTTGAAGCGAATCACCGGGTTGACCGGTACCGAAGCGGAAGCTTCCATCCAGTTCGATTCGACGCCGCTGGTCTTGCCGAGCGTCCAGGTCACCGAAGCATAACCGGAATCGGCCGTCAGGATAGTGACCTGCGGCAGGCCGTTCACGACGCCGCCGCCTCTGGTGACCTTGAAGATCACCGGCTGGCCGATCAGCGGATTGCCGAGATAGTCGGTGATCTGCACCTTCATTTTTTCCTGCAGCGGCTGCCAAACCTTGCCGACGAACACCGTGTCCTTGGTAACGCGAACCATACGGTCAGGCTGACCGGGTAATGCTTCGGCGATGAATACCAGCGGGCTGCCTTCCAGCGGCGCTCCTTGGAGGTTGTTCGAGCTGACATCCACATAAACCACTCCAGGCTTGCCGGGCATATTCCAAATGACCGAAGCGATTCCTTTCGCATCCGTAGAAACGACCTTTACAGCCGCTCGGCCGGCAATATCTTCCAGCTCGCCGCCCTGGCCGCGCACCCGGAAAGTTACGCTGTGATTGCGCACCGGGTTGAGATATTCATCCGTTACTTTCACGGCAATGGGATACTTTAACGGATAGCCGACGATCGCCCGTTGAGCATCAGTAGAGTCGATTTTGGCAATCTTTACGGCCGGTCGGGCCAGTCCGGTCGCTTTAAAGATGATCGGCGAGCCGTCCAGCGCCTGCGTAGTGATGTCTTTGCGCTGGCTGATTGCATGCACAACGTTGCTGCTGTCTCCGGCCACAGGGCCCACGGTCAGGCGTGTACGTGCCAAGCCTTGGGCATCGCTGGCGACCGTCATCTCGGTAAGACCGTTCGAGAATTTGCCGCCGCCGTTGATGATCTTGAACAGAACAAGTTGTTCAGCAACGGGGTTACCGAAGGGATCCCGCACCCGCACGATAAAATCTTCCGCCAGCTGCGAGTTGACCACCGCCCGCTGATAACCCGGAGGATTACCGGAAACGTATTCGATCGTTTTGGCAATGCGGGAAGTCGCCGTAGCACGGAAAAAGACCGGCGAGAGAGACGTCCCACTCGCTGTTGCGCGGACGATGTGTTCCTCATTCAATACGCTCCCCATGGTCAGCGTTACCCGCACAAGCCCTTGGTTGTCGGAATAGACCGTCTTGCTGCGGATTCCGGGTTGGTCGAAGTAGGCGCCTTGTCCCTGTTGGATTTCGAATACGATCTCCTGCTCGGAAACCGCATAACCGTTGGCGTCGGTCACCTTGACGACGAACGGTTTGAGCAACGGCAGGCCGAGATATCCGGTTTGATTATCACCGTCTGCCTTTACCAGGTTAGCGGCAGCCCCGGTCATGGCCCACGCCTCAAAGATGATCGGATTGCCGACCAGATTCGGCGCTTGGGCTTGAACGACATTGAGGTTCGGCCCGCCCAACTGCCAGACGGCACGGGCAAAACCCTGCTGATCAGTGGGCACATCGAGTTGCTCCGCATTTTCACTGCCGCCTTGTGTGCTGAGCCGACCGCCGCCTTCCGTCACTACAAACTTTACCGGATAGCCTTCAAAAGGCGAATCATCCGCCTTCAGTATCCGCACGATCAAAAGGCTGTCGACCCTCGTCGCCACATTACCCTGCTGTCTGGTCTTGGGTTGGATCCGTACGATCTTGCTGGGCGGCGTGCCCGGCTTGATGGTAAAAACGACCGGCGAACCGTTGAGACCGGCGGCCGCCGCTTCGACTTTATAATCCGTCGATTGATAATAGTTCAACTGCAGAGTATTGGAAGCAATGCCGGCGTTGTTGGACACGCTCGTCGGCGAGGCCAAAGTGCCTTCACCCTGAATGACACGCCAGTTGACCGTGACACCGTTGACAAAGTTGCCGTAGGCGTCTTTTATAATCACTTTGAGCTCGGGCGATGTCGTGCCGGGTACGCCGTTGACGGGCTCGGGCACAGAAGGATCTCTTTGCATTGCTGTAGCCGGACCCGGCGTCGGGTCGAGCGTAAAGACGGCAGGCTCTTCCACTTTGCTGCCGTCGTCCCGATAGGCATAGACATAAATAATCACATTGTCGTTGGCATTGGTGCCGAACGTAACCCGTGTCTGGCCGATGCCGTTTTCATTGGTCATATTGGGATACACAGGGCCCTCGCCGCCGACCCCTGTCGGAGCGGCAGAACCTGCATTTTGCACCAAAATCTTGTCCCACTGCAGATCGGCATGAAAGGGTATCAACTTGAGGTCGTGCATGCCGGCATTCAAGGCAACGTTGCTTATGGCGCGAACCCAGTGCCACTGGCCGATATTATTGGTCTGCATGGAGACCAGAGTGGAATCCGGCGTGGTATCGATCCGCACATGATACCGAAAACGTGTCGCGTCGGTAGTTCTGCCGCGCACCCACACATCGAATCTGCCGTTTTGCGGCAGATAGAACGGCACGGCAAACATTTCCAGGCGGGTCAGACCGGTAATCCAATCATAAGTGACATATTGTCCTTTTGAAGCGCCCGCATCGGATGCTATGCGGCCGTTAGCCCGCAGAATGCGGCCTTCCTCGGCTTCCTTCCATACCTGTCCGGGAAAGACAAAGTCTTCGATATCGTCTAATCGTGCGGTGCCTTGAATGATTTGAAAATCGAGCAATCTGCCGGCCACAGGCTGGTTGTTTTCATCCCTGACAATGACCTGGATCGGCTGCGGCAACTGTTGCGAGATCGGACCGCTTTGATTGTTGCCGCCATAGACTTCCACCCGCATCGTTGAGGCAGCGGCAGGGTAGCCTGCCGTAAAGGAAGCCAAATTATTAAGGAAACCGGTTCCGCCGTACAAGGCGACACCGACGTAGGTGTTGTCGACATTCGAAGCATCGGACAAATCGAGCGCTCCATCCAGCTGGCCGCGAACAAAAACGCGGATTGTTTTAGTAGCACCGTTGTTAATGATTACGGCCTCTATTTTCTCACCCGGCTTGGGAGCCGCCAGCGTCGTGCTTGTGGATTTTACCGCCGTTGTTGCGACCACACCGCCTGTGATACGGAAAATATCGATGCTGTTTGCTGCCCGCCTTAGGAGATAGCCGTTTACCCCAGCCGGTGAGGCGTTGTCCAGCATGAAAAGCAGACCGGCCGGAACAAAGGCGTTGTTGTAAAGTGCGGCATTGGTGGCGCTGAATGTCATGCCGACGCCGTACGCTCCGGCGCGTTGATAAATGGCAAAGTTGTTCCAACCTCCGGTTTTATTGATCAATGTCAGCTCGCCCGCTTCGATTTTATAGTTGGGAGCTGCCCAATTGGATCCGAGGTCGGTACGCTCGAAATCGTCCACCCGCCAGCTCAGTGTGGGCATAGTTCCACCGCCCCCTCCACCGCCTGCAGCCGGTGTCGTCGCCGAAGCGACGTTGGAAATGTTCGACCAGTTACCGGCATCGTCGCGAACTTTGAGAGCAAAATAATATTTCGTATCCGGTGAAAGGCCGGTTACCGTAAAACTTTCCGCGGCCCCCGCCTGCTTGGGTGAAGGTACCCCGGTAACTTGAGTGGCTGAATTGAAATCTGCTGCAGTAATATTGTTCTTTGAATAGCGGATATCGTAAAGAGTTGCCGTGCCGGTATTGCCGTCATCGCCGGTGGCTGTCCATGTCAGCTGAACTGAGGATGAACTGACGGCTGTTGCCGCCAAATTGGTAACTGCCGCCGGCGGTGTAGTATCGGCGGCAATCGGCACCACGTTCGCCTCGAATGCCTCCACATCATTTTCGATGGTCGTGCTGTGATAGAGCATTACGCCGGCATAGCTCGTCGACAAATTTACCCGTTTGGAAGCGTCCTGTAACGTCGCTATAGCGGTTCCATTGATGTAGGAGGTAAATTCATAGGTGTTGGGATTGAAAAGAACCTTGAAGCGGTCACCCGGTACGGGCGCGCGGCCAACGGCCTTGGCAGCAACGGCACTGCCGACCGCGCCGTTGGATATTAAATAAAGACGCATTTCATTGTTGTATATGTAAATCATATAACCGTTCGATGCGGCGCTGAAATTATTGACGAAAACAACCGCACCAAACTCCGCCCCTCGGCTCGAGATGCCGTTGCCTGCCGTCGGCCAGTAAATTGTTGCTTCGTTTGCATTAATCACATTAAAGACGGCAATAAAACTATTCCACCCGGCCGTGGTGGACGAAGAGTTATTATGCAGTCTGCCGCTGCGAATGACCATGTCCGAATGAGCCGCCCAGTTGCTGCCCAGCGGACCGTCGGGGCGGTTAAATTCGTCGACGGCAGCGTGCAGCGGAAAAACTGTGGCTGCCGTCAACACAATCAGCAGGATCTTATTCCAACCACTTTTCAGCTTCATGGGGTCGAACCTCCAATCAAAAAGTGCTTTTTTGTCTCAGCCATGGACAACCGTCATCTTTTGTTTCATGCCGGAATAATTCGATGACGCTTTTACCTTTACTAAAATTTATAATAATCAATGACGAGCAAAAATCAGCAAAGAATATGACAAAGTCCATGCCAAGAATTTAAAGACCCCTAATTTTGCTTCGAAAAAAGTACGATCACTTTCCTCTGCGCGCTAAGGAAACCGCCTCTTCATAAAAACGCATGAGGTTTTGATAATGGTGTTCAGCACTAAACAGCTGTTCGGCTTTACGGCGACCATTTTTACCCATTTCCGCAGTCCGCAATGGGTCGCCGAGGAGCTCTTTGATTCGGTCTACCAAACCAAGTAAATCTCCCCTTTGGAAAGTGTATCCGTCAATGCCTTCCTGAATCAATTCGGGGATTCCCCCCATACGGGCGCCGATGACCGCCTTGCCGAGTGCTAGCGATTCATAAATGACCAAAGGAGAATTGTCATGCCATTCGGAAGGAACGACGGTAAACTTTCCTCGCCGAACCAAATCCTTCAGCTCCTCCCCGCTTTTATATCCGACTAAAGTCACGTTTGTAAGGCCCTCGGTCCGAATCCTTTCCTCCAATTCTCCCTGCAACGGCCCGGTGCCGATAATAAGCAGATGTCCGTTAGTAATCTTTTTAAGGGCATCCAATAGAAAATGAAGGCCTTTTTCGTGCGTCAGGCGTCCCATAAACACGAAATAGTCCGAAGCTTCAAAACAAGGACGATACGCGCTGAGGTCCAATGTATAGGGCAGCACATAAACCGGCTTGTCGGCGTAGCCGTATTGTCTGATCCTACCGGCAAGAAACTCGCTGGGCGAGATAAACAGATCGACGTTCCTCCGATAGCTTTTAATCCATGCATTCACATATGCCTCAATGGAAACCAAAAGACTGGCAGCATAGGAATCGCGGAAACATTTTTTCGCAGTAGCATGCCAGAAATGCTTCCCACGGCAGGACTCACACACTCGTCGCTTACCATCCAGTAAAATATAGTTTGGACAGACCAGCTTGTAATCATGAAGGGTCATGACTACCGGCAAGTTAAACTTTTTAAGGGCGAACAGGACAGACGGCGACAGATGATGGTAAACGGAATGCACATGAGCGATATCAGGGCGGGTTTCCTCAATCAAGGCTTCCAATTTCTGCTGAGCCTTGCGGTTGAAAACCACTCGACTGCTGATGCTGAGCCTCCGCAGCGGGTTAGTGGTTTCAAAAAGCTGATCGGGTCCAAATCGCTCGGCAAAGAAGGTTTCGAATTCAGAAGGAAAGTTGCGGCTGTCCTTCATGGCAAAAGGGATAACCTGATGTCCCTTTTGCCGCAACAAATCGCAAAGATTAAAAACATAGCGCTCGGCACCGCCTTCGATATAATAAAACTTGTGCACCATTAATACTTTCATCGTCGCCTATTCCGTCTTTCCAGGTTCGCCGGTGAATTCTTTTGGTCTGGCATAACGAATGTAAAGGTCTTCGAACTGCTTGACTTGTCCGGTAAGCGAAAAGTGTCGTTCCACACGGCGCCTGCCCGCCTCACCCAGTCTTTTCCGCAATTCCGCTTGCCTGCCCAATTGGATTAATCGCTCAGATAAGGCATCCACGTCGGCGATCGGGACCAGAAATCCGGTTTCGCCGTCAACGACAGCTTCTTTCGTTCCGTCTGCCGGTGTGGCGACCACAGGCAGTCCGCATGCCATCGCCTCCAACACGACATTCGGCAGCCCTTCATAAAGCGAAGGGAGCGTAAAGATATCACACAACGGCAAAATTTGGTGCACATCATGACGAAAGCCCAGCAAACGGAAGCGGTCCTTGAGGCCAAAACGCGAAATCTGTTCCTCGATTTCGCGCCGCAAAGGTCCGTCGCCGACCAAAACAAACTTCGCCTGCGGGATCTCAGCGGCCACCCTGGCGGCAGCTTCGACCAAAAATTTATGGCCCTTCTGTTCCGTCAAACGGGCGACTTGAATTATGACCAGGTCAGTTGGTGACAGACCGATCTGCTCGCGTGTAAGATTTTTCGGCTTTGGATTGAATTTATCGAGATTAACGCCGTAGGGGATTATCATCACCTTGTGCGCAGGGACTTTTCTCTTTCGAACCAACCATTCGGCGGTAGCCTGGGAAACGGAGATCACCTTGTCGGCGTGGCGAATTGCATAGCGGTAAGCCCAAAACCGATGCGGCACCAGCCATTTGGGCGAAGAAATCGTTTCCCACGAAAAAACTCCTTTTGCTCCGCCGCTGTGTCCGGCCAGAGCACCGAGAACATCTGCATAAAATAGGGTGGTCATGACGATTTCGATGCGCTCTTGGCGAATGAAGCGACGAAGGCGTTGTAAGAGAGGAAAATCCACCTGCCGTTTTCGATGAAAAATTTCCACGCGGCAATCAAGAGCGCGAAAAAGGTGTTCGATTTCGTTACCTAATCCAAGGCTCACCACCGTGGTTTCGAAACGGGAGCGATCCATGTGCTCGACCAATTCGAGCAGTTTGGTTTCCGCACCGCCGAAATTGAATCCTTCGACGAGTTGAAGGACTCGGATTTTCCGCATAACTTTCCTTTGTAAAGAATTCTTGAAAGTTCTAAAGGCAAAGATATGATTTCATATTTATATACCATGAAAGCGAGAGCACCCCGCGCTACTGTGCATCAGCATTGACGGGAATTGTCTCGCTTCCGTGATATGCAGCTGATGATCGGACTATATCGTCGGAGAATCAGCGCAAGATTCTTAGATTTTTCGGCGTTTCGGGCGGCGTGGTATCCGGCTGCACAGGACCCAAAAACTTGAATCTCATTGCATCAGCCAGAACTTGCCCGTTGGTTTTATTAGTAATCCTCACGATCGATTCTTTACCTTTGGGTAAATAAACACGACCCAAAACATTCCACCGGCCGCTGTTCGTGCTTTGATCTATTGTGCCTTTCAACCTTACATTACCCTGAACTATAACTTCAAAGGGGACTGCCTTTGAAAGATTAGATCCTTTTCCATGCCATTCGGAAATTTCATAAAAACCAGGAACACCTATTGTAGGAATAAAATCAGCATAAGAACTGCCGTCCCCACCATTTGCATAAGCATAACCAATACCGTCGTTATAAATCGAACCATTATACGGCAAATGGCTCCATTGTGAAAAACAGTTATTAGCGGTCGGAAATATGCCGGGTTCATCCTGAACTTCTACCCACGAGCCCGTTAATTTTACAGGGTCACTGCCGGGACTGGTATCATTATTATAGGTATTGCCCACCCAAATATCCGCGACAACCGTCGTCGGTTCTTTGAACAAAAGGATGCCGTCGCCCTGATTGTCTCGCGGCCGGGTCGGAGTACGGACTTCGCCATACAATTCAACTGAAGTAAACAGCTCGCCGTTATTGAATTCAGGATCTTGGCCTCCGCGCAGCCTGTAGTAAGGCCCGGCGTAACCGGGTGCTGCGGCCAATTCTTGCGCCGTCACCGTGATGATGCGTCCTGTTGGGTTGCAGATGGCAGCCCCTTTGTCGAAAAAGCGAACCCAGGCGCCGCTCGGCAGCTCGACCGGATCGGACGTCGGGTAGCCGAGATCGGTATCGAACTCGTCGTGATAATAACCGATGTAGTACCAATCACCGAACGTGCGGCCGTAATAGGCGCCGGAAATCAGTGCCGTCGTCAAACCGTAACGCATACGGGAAAATTTGTCCCTTCCGGTAGTGCGGCTCTCACGCTCATAATCGGTAATCATTGTGAGATTGGGGCGACCTTTTTCCTTCTGTTTCTTTTCCCATTTCAGGTTTAGAGTCACCATAGACTTCCAATCATAAGCAAAGCGCATGAATCCTTCCCACAACATACCGTCGGCATAGTCGAGCACATAACCGTCTTCTACAACACCTGTATTCAAGGTTTCGCAGGCAAATTCCCCAGGATGGAGCGCTTTCATCAGTTGGTGTTCATATTGCAAAAGCTTTTTCGCCCCTTCTGCCCAATGCTGATTGATCCAATCCAGACCGAACTGCTGAAAATCATCTATTCTATCCAAATTCAGATCAATTCCGCATTGGGTTTCAATATCTTCCCGATACAGCTTTAATCGAAATGCATCATAGAATACCATATCGTAGGCAGAAAAATCTTGAATCCGAAAACGGTTATCAACAAACCATTTCCAGGACTCCTTTCCGTCAATTTGTCCTGCGAAAGAAGTGATATTGGGCAGCATGCCGAAACCGCTCATGCGGATGGGGAAACGTACGCTGTCGCCTGCAGGATGTGCATAATCGACGGCAAAAGGACCTGTTGACGGAACTCCCTTGAAGCTGTTGTCTTCTATTTTTGAGAATTGAATCCAATCATCTTTACCGATCAGCGCATAGTTGCTTTGTGCTCGCGTCGGATAACCATAACCGTTAACATTAGTAAAAGGAATTTCCGTGGCTCCTTTGCTGACCGGCTGAGACAACTCCAGAAAAGTTGCATGGTAACAGAACATGGCCGGAGGGTCGTTTCCAGGCCAGGCCCCTTGTCGACTTGTGCCGCCGATCAGCACATCCGGGTTAAGAGCTCTTACCGCATTGGCCAAGGCTACGTGCGCAGAAGTGCCGCCGCATGGCTGGATGAGATCATATTTGGCCAGAAAGTAATCCCTCGAGCTGCCGTAAAATCCGGTCGGACTAAAGTACATGGTTCTCGGGAAAGGCGGATTCCAGTTTTGCGCCCAAGCCGATATGGCTGATAGTAAAGCCAGCGTTATTGCAATTACACTTCGATTCATCTTTCGCCTCACGAGTTAAATAACCGATTGGGTCTTTTCAAATATTGTACCAACAAGCCAGATCCGGCGGCGAATGAATCAAAGCGGAGTTGTCTATTAAGCACCATAAGGCTCTATTATTAATTTAAAAACAGTTATTAATTATACTAAAAACAAAAGTCCAAAAATGTTTTTCTTTAACGCTGCTGTTGTTTCCTTTACTACTCAAGTATTTGGATTGGATGTGTCAATATCGTCAAAAATACAAGCGCCGTTCGCTAGCAAGTCCGATGAAATTCAGGATGATAAAAGTTGTAACACCAGAGAGCCAACTTCTCTTCGCAATGCCTCACCATGATGCTTCCTATTTCACTCTGATGGGCTGAAAGAGGACAGACGGCGCCTAAGGAATCGATCTAATTCCGCAGAACGAACATCCCATGTATGTGCCCGCATAAAAGTTTCTCTTGCCTGTTTTCCTAAACGTGTCCGCAGAGCTTCATCGCGGCTGAGCGTCGAAATATGATGGTAAAACTCTAAAAAGTCTCCCGGCGCATATAAAAGAGCATTGACTTTATGCTGCAAAACTTCGCCTATTTGTCCAAGCCTGGGCGCTACGATTGCCTTTCCTGCCGCCATGTAATCGAATATTTTTACCGGCGAAAAATAGAACAAAGGCATTGGCGGATAGGGGGCTACGGCTATTGAAAACAAGCTGATATATCGTCCGACCAGCTCATAGGGTACGGTGCGTACGAAAACTATTCGCTCTCTGAGCAGGGAAGGGAAGGAATCAATAAAATCTTTTTGCGCACCTCCGCCGCCGACGAACATCAGTTTGACATGCGGCTGTTTGCAAAGCAGCTCGACAAGCAGGTCTCTTACCTCCTGCAGCCCGTGCCACTTGTGCATACTGCCTAAAAATCCAATAATTACATCACGGTTGTGTAAATTTAGCTCGCGTTGTATGGCTTCTGTTTCTGATTTGCTCGTCTGTTCAACAGGATCGGCGCCGTTTGGAATGACGACTATATTCGTTTTCCATCGGCCGTGGGTCTGCTCATAATAAATCCGCGAGATATTAGATTGGGTAAACACTCCATCGGCAAAGCGAAGCATCATTCTCTCGCAGAATAATAAAGGTCGTTTCCATAGATGCGGGCCGCCGTGGTAATGTATCCATTCGTAGGAACAGGCGCCGTCTGCTTCGACAATCAAAGGAATTTTAAAGAGGCGTGCAACTCCCAATGAGGAAATTCGAAAAGCATCCAATCGCACGATTAGAAGCTTTGGTTTGATTTGACGGGCGAGGCGGCATTCTTTAAAGAAATCAATTAGATTGAAAACAATCTCCTTAGGGGTAAAAAGAAATCGTCGTAACAAAGAATAGAAAGGAATGGTTCGGCGTCTCAGTTCTCTTGAAGGCTCATTCCGGCCGTCACGGCGCCAGGCAAAAGTAACTTTCCAACCGTGTTTTTCAAGGCCGCCCAGCAATTTCAAAGCTTTGATGGTGGATCCGATAGAGCTGCCGTAAAGATCATTCATGTAATTAAAATAGAGGATCCTTTTCATCATTGGGGTTAGAGCTCCATCTTCCAAAAGGTGTGCAGGCTAAGAAAGGGAAATAGCACTGTAAAAAGGTTTTGCAGGGGAGAAAACACTCGACAAATAGCATTGGCTAAGCGCATCGGCATATGCGGATGCCAAATCCAGGGGAATATTCCCATCAGGAATTCCTCGCTATAGCCGACAAATTCGCAACGTCGAAAACCGGCTGCGTAAAAGATTTCTTTAATTCTTTTAGGCGTAATGAACTGTTCCAACTCTTGACGTTTCCAAAAATCGAACGGTGCCCAACCGTTCGGTTCGCTTTGTCCGCTTTCCTCGAAATATCGTTTCAACAGGCCGGCTGTGTTCGAATAATTGGGAATAGATAAAAACAAATATCCGCCATCTTGCAGCACTCGCCGAAACTCTTTGGCTGCTTTCGGCATGTCAGGATAATGTTCAAAGCTGTCAAGGCAGAGGATAAAATCAACTGAACCAGAACGAATCGGCAAAAAATGCCCGTCGCTTTGAACAAAGCAGGCGTTCTCTTTTTTGATTTCAAAAACCGTTTTCTGTATAACGAGATCCAAACCGATATACGTTCCGTTTTCGAATATCGTCGACAACAATCCGCGTCCGCACCCCACATCGAGAATAATGCCGCTTTGCTCGTGGGGGATATTGAGCTGATGAAAGACCTTTCGCAAGAGATCGGTCTTAACCTGATTGTACTGGGTAATGAAAGGTGAGCTGACCAATGAGGCCTGCTCTTGATAAAATCGTTGAATCTGCTTTTGTTGAGTCATGTTTATTCTTTTTGATTACTTTTTCTAATGAAAAACAGCAGACTCTTCCAGCCCATCGCGCCGGTGATCTGTACAATGACCAGAAAAGTCAATGCACACGCCGCCATAGCCGGTAAAGCTGAAAGATGATGCGGATAAAGCAGCCTGCCGAGGCCATACATTATACAGGAAGCGACCGCTATTTTTAGGACGTAAAAAGCCAACTGCCTATAGATGAGCCGATAATCCAGCAGATAGAAGAAAGCATAAAAAAGAGCTGCAAGAAAAATGAGCCATTCGGTGATGACCGTCGCGGCCGAGGCACCCAGCGCCTGAAAACTGCGAATAAGGAAAAAGTTCATGACCAGATTAGCCGCCAATGCCGCCGTTTGAAAATAGACGATCATTTTTTGTTTGCCCGCGGCGCTATACAGGCTGACCATATAGATGTTGGTCATTTGCGCAAAGGCTCCCCAAACCAATATCTTTAAAAAAACAGCCGCTTCAGTAAAATCTTTACCGAAAATCAAAGTGATAAAGAACTGGGAAAAATGAAAAACGAAAGGAATCATGGGGATTGAAAAAAACAACAAAAACTTTAAGCCTTCGGCGAACAGCAAAGAGGATCGCTGATTATCCTTGATGTTTTCGGCCAATTGCGGCAGAAAGGCCGTTGCCAAAACTGTGGGGAGAATAGTAGCCAGGTTTAGGAACTTGAAGCCGGCGGAATACAAGCCGACCTGACTCATCGACGAAAGAGATGAGAGGAGGAGAATCGCAGTGTAATTGTAACATACTGCTAAAAAAACACTCAAGCCGAACGGCAAACCTCTCGCAAGAAACAGTTTGTTCTGTTTGTAGCGTAGTGAAATTGAAATAGGGAAGAACTTTTGATGCAGCAACAGCAGACAAAGAATGAATTTGCATATCTCCGCCGCCACGAAAGAGAGGAGAAACGTATGGATTCCAAAACCTTTGACCAACAAAAAGATCCCCAATGCAACGGAAATTCCTTTGTCAATGACGGTGGCCAAAGTTTCGAATTCCATTTTTTGAAATCCGCGAAAGACGGCAAAAAAGGCATTGGAAAAACCGGCAAATATCGCGGAAAAAGTGAAAATCAGCACGGCGTGCACAATCGTACCTTCAAGGTTGCTCAATTTCAAGTAAGACAGGACGATTAAGCCGGCCGGCAACACAAGAAAAATTTTAGTACCCAATACAGCGGCAAAGAGTTTGGCGGCGATGTTGCGATTCTTGGATACTTCTATCGTCAGAAAAGTGGACAAACCGAGATCGCTGAACAGGTTGAAGAAAAAACCAAGGATGCCGGCCAGATTATAAATGCCGTATCCGTCGCTTTTAAGGTAGCGTGCAACGAACGGTACCAGGAGGAAAGCCATGGCCGTATAGAGGATCTGGCTGATGCCGGTAAAACTGATGTTGCGGTAGAGTTGTCTCATAGAAAGCGGCTATGAGGTAAAAAAGCGGAAGAGCGATTTCCAACAGCAGCTTGGGGATACTTTTTGTTTCGGAGGATCTTTTGCTCGACGACCTGGAGACCGATCGCCATGCCGATCAACCGCCAATGCTGGAGCATAACTTCCAATAGGCGATAATCTGGTGCAGCGAAATGGTAGATGAGAATCCCCAAAAGTCCGCAAAGGACGGCGAATCCTATATTGTATACATACCAGTCATTAGAGCGCAGGAGTTTGAAGGCTTGAACAAGGGCAATTATATTAATAATGATAAAGATGAGGGCTGCCGGTATACCCTGTTCTGCCGCAATCAACAAGTATGCATTGTGAACGATGCGCAATCCTTGTATTTCTTCATCGGCATTGTAGCGATAATTGTCCAATCCGACACCGATTAAAGGATTTTCCCGAATGATCCTCAAAGCGTCACGCGCCAAACCGAGGCGGCTGTGCTTTTTTTCACCGACCAGACTCTCCTGATAATCGTCCATACGGGCCGAAATGACGTCACCGTATTTCCAGGCCATAATAATAAGAAAAAAGATTCCAGAGACTATAAAGAAGGATTTTTGTCTTCTTGTGAGCTTTTTTTGCTTTAATTCATAAAGAGCCATGAAAGTCATCGTAAGAACAAATGCTAACCAGGCGGCTCGAGTGTAAGTTGCAAAAAGAGAACCAAGAGCAAGAACGGCGACGATAGTCCATAAATACTTGACAGCCCTCTTTAAAAACAATGCAAATCGTAAACATAAAGGCAGCAAGGTAATCAGGTAAGCCCCAAATGCGTTAGCAACACCAATCGTCCCATTTACACGCCAATCCTTTGTGATCTCGAAAAAGGGTAATTGAATCGGTCCGACTTGCCATTGCCAGAAACCGATAAAACTTTGAAAGGCAAGTCCTGCTAAAAGTCCATTTGATAAAAAATAAGCTTCTTTGCTCAAAGAAAGACGGGTCATTATGACATATCCTGCAAGCAGGGACCTAATGAAATGTACCAAACGAAATCGAAATTGTGCCGGTTCAACCGCTATTAATTCACCCGTTAGAGCAAGGAGTATATAAAGAACAAGAGATATTTTGACGGTTAAAGAAATCCATCTAATTTTCATATTGATCGTTTGATCCTTCTTGATCAACAGCAAAAGGTAAAGAGGGATATCCATCGGCATGAGCACATCGGCGCCGCGGGCGGTGCCGTCGGACAAAACTCCTAAAACGGCAGTTACTCCCTGGTTTATGGACAAAAAAAATCCCAGCAATGCAAAAAGCCATGCGCTCATAAACAATTCATCTTTTGAAAGCGTTCAGCATCGTCTTCGTTACAATACAATAGTCAACTTTGACCATCTATTGCGGGTTTTCGGCGAAAAAGCATTTCAATACTGACTGCTGCCGAAACAATAATAAAAGCGTCTATAGGAATGCGATAGCGCACCTCGGCAAAAAATATTGCATAACCGATATTCAAGGTCAGAATCGGTACCAAAAGAAGTAGTAGCTTGTTGTTTCGTTCTTTATAAAGAATAATCAAGCCGATGAACCCGAACATCAGTAACGGCAAAAAGGAAATAAAGCTTATTATCTGCTGAAATCGACTCGGCGTAACTGAAACGGAACTAATTCTACTAATCACCGGCGACCAGAAGCGTAGAAATTCAATGAAAAAATGACGGGTAAAAAAGCGAATCGGTTCCTTCGCCAGAATTTTTGAAAGCGTCATCGGCTGCTCAAGACGCCTTAAATCGATTACTTTTATCGCCCTTTCCGGTCTTCCGCTTCTGATTTTCCATAAATAAGCCGCTTTATGAGGATGCAGCCAAATCATGTAACCGTTTGCCGCATGGGAAGGCGAGTCCAAACCAATCAAAAAAGCCAATCTTTGCATGTTTTGCGGCGAGATGTTTTGTGGATAATTCAAAGTCAGCCTAGTATATTTTTCCGGTCGCCGCATGACTGCCGCATAATTCCACCCTTTTGGAGTTTCAGTCAGTCTTATGCTGTCACCATTGATATTGATCTCAGGGGCAAATACCGCAAGGTCTGTAAGATTTGTTTGTGTAACCCCATCACTGAAAACCGGTGATGGAAAATGCAAAGTCGAACCGCCGTATAGGATTATTCCCCAATAGGAGCTGTCCGGCCATCGCCATTGCGGATCGACGACCTTCAAGGCGCCCAGCCGTTGACCGTCCAAAAAGTAGGTGAATACCGCGGCGCTCTCCGGAGATGCGATCTCGACCATAAAGCTTTTGCCGACAAAAACGGGCTTCTTCATGGCATCTTCGTAGCGTAATTGCAGGTCTAACTCTTCGAACACCCTTGTTTCCGCCAAACAGGCGCGGCCGGGGGAAAGAACGCCGAATGTCCGCCAATTGCGGATCGTCCAGGGAGCGAGGATGGCTAGAGAAATCAATGCACTTACTGCCAATGCGGCTACGGCACGCCGCCGATCCTTACGCCAAAAGTAAATCAACCATAGACCATATAAAACTAGAGCCGGTGCGATGACGGGAATGGTAGCAACGCCTAATGATAGGGTCGCGAAAGCCGCAGCAACCCAACCCAAAGATCGTTTTCTTGCATGTAAAATAAAGAAATAAACCGAAGCCGCCAGCAATACGGAAAAAAGCAGCGTACTATATAACAGGCCGGTGATATAAATGAAAAATGGATAGACGGCGGCGATGCCGGCTGCCCAAAGAGCCGCCTCCCGCTTTATTTCCTTGGTGATTTTATACACCAGCCAAACGAGCAGCAAAGACAAAATAGTCTGAAACAATCTCACGCTGAGATACTTTTGTCCCAAGACAGCGTAGGCGCTGGCCATGAACAGCGGATAGACGGGTTCGAGGCAATATTGGTCGAATCGATCATAATAATGCAGGCTCTTGCCGAAACCGTTTCCGGCCAACAGAGATTTTGCCGCACTGTCGTAATGGATTGTATCATAAAATTCGTACTTTTCTTCCAAAGAAAAAACATAAAGCAACCTGACTGCCGCAGCGGCAAAAAGAATCACTCTAAAATCGATCCCAGAATAAAAAGTGAGTTTACTCTTTAGTTTCACTTTAGATGCCCTGATGATTCCTTTTGTTCGGACGCCTTTTTCAGTCGTTCGATTTCCATTTCCAAAATTCCCAGCATTTGTGCTGCCTTGCGGGTCTGCTGGGAAAGCTGCGAAATCTTGATGGAGAAAATGATCAAGACGGCAAAAATAAAAACAAACGCATAAAGAGATACTGCCAGGGCACCGAAACGCACACCGCTGAAGCGGGTCAAAAACTTCATCAAAGAGGGTACGATCACGGCTGAAACAGCAAGCAAAGTGATGCCAATCCAGCCGAGGGCAAAGTTTGCCGTCAGCTTTTTCTTATAAAGGAGAAAAAGCAAAAAGACAATAAAAATTATCCCGATGCCGCCGACGATAAGCTTGGCACGCAGGGTAACGTCCAGAAATTGATTCATGGCGTTGCCTCCCCTTTTCGATGCAGGGTCCGCAGCAAAACCACCAAAATAATCAACAGATTTTTAAAGGGATAAAGGACCGCTTTCCAGGAGGAATGCATTGATGTCCCATATAATCTCTGATTCATACTTAGAGGGAGTTCTTTAACCTTGCAACCGGCCTTGATAAGCATGATGAGCGTCTCATACTCCGGATAATCTTGCGGGAAATTTTTTGCCAAATAGCGCAGCGCCCTTTTCCCGTATAGACGAAAACCGCTTGTAACGTCACGTATCTCGGTTCCGGTAACCAGCCGGATGATTTTCGAAAAAAGAGTGATACCGGCAAATCGCAGCAGACTTTTGCGATAGCCTCGATCTTCCAGAAAGCGCGAGCCGATCAGCAGATCAACAGGATGCTGCAAAAAATCAGACAGCAGAAGCAAAATGTCTTCGGGGTTATGCTGGCCGTCTGCGTCGATGGTCAGCAGTAAATCGCTGTCTGAGCGCATAGCATGCATGAATCCGGTATGAACGGCGGCACTGTATCCCAAATTGAACGGATGTGATATAACAGTCAAGCCGGCTGCAGCAGCAATTTCAGCCGTTTCATCACCGCTGCCGTCGTTCACGAGTACCATATCTGTCTGAAATCCGCTTTTTTGCACATCCTTCAGCACTGAAGTGAAACGCGGCAACAGCATTTTCAAGTTTTGCGCTTCGTTAAAAGCCGGGATGATGATGCTGAGTCGTTTTTTTTCTTGGCTCACCTTCGCTTTCCCCTCAGCTCATAAACAAAAATGTCGGGTTGAAAACGCGGATTACGACTGTCGAAACGTCCGATCAATTTGCCCGTCCGATCCAGCCAATCAAAAAACTGGACACGATCCCATGAGATCGTCGGATACTGCTTGAGAGTTTCTTTCCATGCAAAGATTTGGCGACTAAATCCGTCGGCCACGTAATAAAAAACCGCTTCTTTCTTTAATAGAACATTGATGGTGTCCGCCAAACCGGTTGTTTTTCGGGTGATTCCGATGGATTTTATGCGATAACCATTATCTTGCTCTTTCAAATCAGGCAAAGGCGGCGGGTAATCTTCGACAAGGATTAGAGACTTGAGCGGTATTTTTTCGAGAATCCATTCGCGCGCCTGGAGGCGCGGATCCGTGTGTCCCATCGCCTGCCAATATTTAATGCCGCGCGAGAGGTTGGATACAAACGCAAATATGAACACCGCCAGGGCCGCTGCTTTGGCCGTGCGGGCCTTTTGCTGAAAGAGAGCGTCCAAAGCGGTAGCCGTCGAGACCATCAACAAAGGAATGATCGGCAAAAGATGACGAATTGCCTTGACGGCCATAAGCTCGAAAAAGAGATAAAAAGTGAGGATCGACAAAAGCAACAAAATGTCCTGACGGCGATGGCGGATGATGAGAAAGATAAGTGAGGCGGCTGCAGCGACCGTAAGAGTCATGCCGAAGCTTTCGGGAAATGCATTCGGATAAAAGACGCCATAGCCGGGGGCATGCCGCCCGGTCCAGTAAGAAAAGAGTTCACCGCCGCTGCCGATTTTGCCGATTTTTTCGAAACGACCTCCGCCGATGATTCCGCCCCAGGTCTCGTGGAAATCCAGCCAGATTAGGGGACAAGCAGCCGCAAAAGCAATTATTCCGACGACGACAGCCAGAAGCAGATCAAGGCTCAACAATTTGCGCGGCAACTCACGCAGAGGAAATCGCATGAAATGCGCCGCCGGAAGCAGAACCGCCCAAACAGCCAGGCTGAACTTGGTCGCAACCGCAACGGCTAATGATGCAGCAGCGAGCAAGTAATCCCTGCGACGTCCGTCCTGTAATATTCGCACGCAAAAATGGATGAACAGCAAACCCCAAAACGCCGCCGCCGTATCGACCGTGCTGAAATGCGCGTGATTGACCAGCGCCATATTTACAGCGGCTAAAATTGCCGCCGCAAAGGCGGCAGTTTTAGAAAAAAGGCGTTTTGCAATAAGGTAAGTCAAGACGACCAGAGCAGTGCCCAACAACACCGACAATAGTCTGCCGACGAGGAAAAACTGAAACGGCTGGGCGAAATAAGCTGCCTTGGCAGCGGCGAGCGAATCGAATCTGCCGAAGAGAAGTCCGAAAAAAATATAAGCACCGACAGCTGCCGCGAGCATGTATGTGAAAAAGGGAGGATAAACTTCGATCGCAAAAAAAGCCTGTTTGTCCATAAATCGGCTGTCGAGCAGCCTGCCGGCCTGAGCAATCAATTTGATTTCGTCCGGATGAAGCGCCAGCGGCTTACCAAAATCGATGTGATAAAGGCGAAATCCGGCTGCGATAATGAGTATCAAAACCAAGCCCCAAACTTCTGCATTTATCTTTTTCATTTTCTTACCCTGGCTACGCTCATAAACAGCTTTTCATATTGATCCGTTATCCGTTCCCAACAATAGCGGTCGCGGACTTGCCTGGCCACTTTGCGACGTAATTCTTCAACCACGGCCGGATGATCCAAAAGCATTTGCATTTTTTCCGCGAGGTCCTGATCATCCGTCGGCGAAAAGTAGATGCCGGCATCTTGGAGAACCTCGCGATGTTCGGGCACGTCGTTGGCCAGAACACAATTGCCGAACCCCATTGCTTCCACCAGCGCCGGATGTGTCCCGCCGACTTCCGTCGCCTGTACATAAAAATAGGCGTTGCTTTGCAATTCTCTGTATCCTTGACCAAAGATGTAGCCTGTAAAAATGATACGCGGATCCGCCGTCTGTTTGAGCGCCTCGATATAGGCGCGATTATACGGCGCATCGCCGACCATGACCAGCTTTTTATCGGTTCTCACTTTCTCGAATGCTCTTACGACGCGGTGCGGATTGTTCTCCGGCTCCATTCGACTGACATAGAGCACATATTGCCGCGGTTCGAGTCCGAGCCGTTCCAAGATCTCTTTGCTTTCTACCGGCCCCTCAGGCGCGCCGTAAGGGATAAAAGTGGACTCTTTTTTAAAACGACGGTAATAGTATCGCTGCACTTCCCGCGCATCGGACACAATTGCATTCGGCAGAAAGGTGGCCAGCCATTCGGATATACGGTAATAGAGCTTGCCTGCAAAATTCCATTTTTGCCTTTTCCACTCCAAACCGTCCACATTGAGAACAACAGGTTTCCCCATTAGGCGGGGTATGAAACTGAACAAAGCATTTGCGCTGTTGCAGATAAAAACCACATCATAATGAGTAAAAAAGCTCTTTAATGTACAGAGAAACGTATGGGCAACGGTATCAAAGTATTTATGACTTATGGTCGGCAGTATTTCTATACACACACCGCGATAAAACTTGCCTTCATATTGAATAATGTTTGATCGTCCAAAGACGGTCACCTGATGACCGCGCTGCACCAACCGTGTGGAGAGTTCTTCGGCAAATGTTTCAAAGCCGCCGTAATTGGCAGGGATGCCGCGTATGCCCATTACAGCAATTTTCATCAGCTCGCCACCTCGTCGTAAAACGAATACTCAACGGGTTTTATATCCTTTTCTTTCAGTATCTGTTTTGCCTCCGGCAGAAATTCCGGTTCGAGAGAATGGAGGATGAGCAGATAAATACCTGTCATCCATATGGAACCCAATGTTACTCTGGCGATCAAAGGAAGGTGAAGGTGTCTGCCGGCATAAAGGGCACCCCAGCCGGCAGCAGCAGCAACGGCGGTTGCGATTGCAGCTGTAGATATCGACCCGATAAATCTTTTCATAGAAATGCCTGCCGCTTTGTTTGTCAAGTGCTGAATGAACGGAAAAGCCGCGATCGAGGCAAGGGTGAAGGCAGAGGCGGCACCGACTACTCCCCAGCGTGTTCCTAAATATACTGCCGCCGCCAAAGGGAAAAAGTAGCCGATATTCCAATACAATTCGATTTGCGGTTTTCCCACCGCCATAAATACGGAATCTCGAATCGTGCCGACGGATTTCAGCATTCCCATAGGCGTCATGATGATTAGGGGAAGAATCATTTCGATCCATTTTTCACCCAATACCAACAAAACAATTTCACGTGAAAAAACCGCCAAGATTGCCAACAATGGGAAGGCTATCAGAGAAATGTATTTGGTGGCTCTGAGGTAAGCCTTGCCGAATTTATCGGGTTCATCCTGAAGGCTCGAAAAAGCCGGAAAAACCACACGCGCAACAATTGCAGAGATGCGTGTTACAGGCAACTTGACCAAATAGAGGGCGAGATTATAAACGCCCAAAGCAGCGCTGCCGAGAACGCGTCCGATGATGGTGACATCGGTGTTGGTAATCAAATAAATTGCACCATCGTTTGCGAGCACTTTGGAGCTGAAGCCGATATATTCCCGAAATTCTTTCCACGAAAAATGGCGCCTCGGTCTCCAGGGATGAACGATCCATAGTCCCGCTACGTTGAACAGATCCCGCAATACGGAATTGGCAACCAAACTCCAAACGCCGAAACCGGCTTTGGCCATGATGACGGCTGCCAAACCGGCAGGCAAAACGGAAAAAATTTCCAAAATCGACAGCCGCTTAAAGTCCATTTCGCGGGTCATCAACGATTTCTGTACGATGCCGAAGCTGCCGATAACAAATCCCAAAGCCATTACCAGAACCACAGGAGAGACGACGGGTTTGCGGAAAAACTGCGCCATTGGCACGGCAATAACAGCCGAGAGGAGGTAAAGGAAAACCCCAAAGGCTATACTGCCCCAAAATAGACTCGACAGGTGGTTCGAATCGAGATATTTCCTCTGAACGATCGCCGTCCCAAGGCCTTTGTCGTTGACCATATTGACGGCGACCGTAATGATTGCCGCCATTCCTACCACCCCGAAATCGTCTTTCGACAAAAGCCTCGCCAGCAAAGCGGTCACGCCCAATAAAACCAATTGGAGAATCAACTTGGACGAAGCAGACCAAATGACGCCGGATATGGTTTTTCGCCTCAGAGAACTCAAGGTCTAACCTCGCTTATAAGGTCGGGCAGCGGCTTTCCCGCACCGCGATAGCGGTATACTTGCACAATTGACTTTGAGCCGGTCAGGGTTGCGATTCGCTCATAGTCGATGGCCATACGTTCTTGGAGAAATTCCCAATACCGGTTGAATTTCCTCTCCGTATAGCCGTCAACAATAATGAATGACGGCGGTTTGGCAAGAAAAATCCTTTCGAAATCGGCTCGTTTTTTAAGCTGAAATTCCGTCGGATGGGGCGAATTGAGAAAGGGGCGTAATCCGGCTTCAAAAGTCCAAATGCCGGCACCGCTGAGTACTTGATCATCCTTAGAGGCTTCGCGACGAAGGACTGTTGTGCATTCTTTCAGCGTCTGCGTCGACCAAACCGACTCGTATCGCGGCCCGAGAACCATACCCGAAGTGAAAGCAGTGAGGAAAAAACCAAAGAGCGACAAATTTAATAATGGAGCCTCATTAGCGACCAATATGAGAATGAAAATGAAGCCTATATTAAAAATAAAAAGCACAAAGCTTTCACTGCCCCATTGCAGCTTCATTCCCGCTGTTTCCAAGAGAAGAATCAACAAGATCAAGCCGTAGCCGGCAGTAGTTTTGTTAAAGGAACCGCTATGAATGCCATAATATCGTACAAAATATAAAATGATTGCCGTCATCACCACGGCAATTATTAAATAAGATTTGATTAAATTAAAGCTGTATAAACTGCAAATTTTGGCGCCGACGGCCAAGACCATAAATACAGCAACGGCAATGCTGGTTATTTTCTTAAAAGAGCCCAAGCTCCACAAATCGTCATCATTAAAGGCGCACGCCGTCAACAACACCAGGGGAGGTAATGCTTCGGTAAAATATTGGCTGTAATATCCCCGATGGGCGCTTTGGAAAAGATAGAGCGCGGTAACGACTCCCATCCAAATACCGCTAAACAACCGCACATTGATTGGAGAGCGGCAAAAAGGAGGGCGTATTAAAATTCCTATCGCCGGTAATAAAATTAATGCCGAAAAAGAGAGAGCATGCCGCCAGGCAAGAAGGGTTTCGTCTGGGCTTTGACTGAGAATTCTAAAGCCGCCTTCATCTGCAATACGTAGAGCCTCCGGGGCCTTGCCGAGCAGATGAAAAAGACGGCTGAGAATCAGCGTTGTGGGGTTGAGCTGTGAAAAAAGAATCTCGACGGGGGTCATTCGAAGGCTAAAAACGGCAAAAACTGCCGCCACTACGGCAAGATATCCGGCTGCGTAAAGAGCGACATTTTTTAGAGGTTTGGGATTAAAAAATAAAAAAATCGCCGCGGAAAGCGGCAGATAGAGGGCCGGTTGACGAACATAAAAGGCAAGGGCGGCAGCTGCGCCGCTGATGACAAGCAAAGCCGGACGTCCCTCTTTTAGGCTTTTTGCCAAAAGATACATACTGACGAGGCCCAAAAGGATCGTCAGCGGCTCGGTTTTGACCACCGTGGACCAAACGAGATTCAAAGGAAGAAAAAGCCATAAAATTGCCGCAATCTTGCCAGTCCGCTTGTCGAAAAGCATGTTGCAGAAAAAGTATAAAACCGCTGCGGTTGCGAGCGACGAAAACAACGGCAGCAGCCGTCCGACCCAAAGATGCCTGCCGCCGATGCCGACAAACAACGCCAATAAAGCCACATAAAAGGGCTGTCGCGAGCTGAAATCGGCTACCGGCCACAACCCCTGCAGCAGCAAATGGGCGTCGAGAAGATGCGCGCCTTCATCTGGATTAATCCACCGCAACGGCAAAAGCGCTGCCCTCAGGAGGAAACCGCCTGCAAAAAATAAAGGAAGATCGGTCCGATCCTCATTTAATCTCAGTGCTTTATAGATATTCATTTCAAACAAACTCGTTAATGATCTGGGAGATCAAGTCGATCTCCTCATCCTCCAGCTCCGGATAGTTGGGCAATGAAAGGACTTGCTCCGCATAGTGTTCCGCAATAGGGAAATCCCCCTTCCGGTAGCCGAGAAATGCATACGCTTTCTGCAAATGACAGGGCACGGGATAGTGGATTTGGGTACCCACGCCTTTCTTGGCCAAGTAATCGCGCAGCCGATCGCGCTCCGGATGACGAACGACATAAAGATGGTAGACATGACGACATCCTTGCCGCTCGATAGGCTTTTCAATCGCCGGATTTATGATTAAGCGATTGAAGCGCTTGGCGATGGCGCGACGACGTTCGTTCCATTGATTCAGGAACGGCAGTTTGGCCGATAAAATGGCGGCCTGCAGCTCATCCAATCGGCTGTTGAAACCCAGGATGTCGTGATAATAACGCTGCGACTGGCCATAGTTTCGCAGCATTTTCAGTTTTTCCGCTTCTACCGGATCGTCGGTTACAATCATGCCGGCATCGCCGAATGCGCCCAAGTTTTTGCTGGGATAAAAGCTGAAACAGCCGTAATGGCCGAACGTGCCGGTCTTTTTTCCTGCTACAGCCGCGTCATGGGCCTGGGCGCAGTCTTCGATCACCTTGAGGCCGAAACGATCAGCAACCTTCATGATCACCGGCATATCGCAGGGATGACCGTACAGATGCACCGGGACAATCGCCTTGGTCCTTGGTGTTATGGCAGCTTCGAGTTTAAAGGCATCCAGACAGTAGGTCTGTGGATCGATGTCGACAA
>JAPDQV010000030.1:0-38166 GCA_034505495.1 candidate division KSB1 bacterium
TCATAAAATATTAAAGACTTCGTCCCGCAAATCAATGGACCGCAAGAAATACATCCGCTTGAGCCGACAATCGCCCTTGTTTAAAACCTTTAAACAAAAATCTAAGGAGGTAAGATGATGCGAACTATATGGGCGGTATTGTTTGCGTGGCCGTTCATTGCCCTCGGCTCTGCAAATCTGATTGTCAACCCGAGCTTTGAAGACGGCGCAACCGGCTGGACATTACTTAACGCCTCGATTGAACCTGGGGACATGATTCACGGATCTTACCTTTGCGCAATTCATGCGGGCGGAGAGGGAAGCGTTTCGCAGACTGCAGCGGTGACCGTAGGCAAGAGTTACGTGGCTTTAGCTTGGATCAAAATGGGCACATGGGGAGAAGCCGGTTGGCTGGAAGTAAAATATGGCGAATTTGACATTCACTTTCAGGAAATTACTCCCGGACAATGGCATCTCTATGCTGTTCCTTTTTGGGCTAGACAGGATCAGGTTACGATTACTTTTCGCGTGGCGTCCAGTACGCGGGGCGCTTTTTGCGACATGTTCTGCCTTGCCGAGTACGAAGAGCTTTTGCAGGACGGCTCTTTTGAAATGGGCGGGAGCGATTTATGGAAGTGGAACGCCTGGAACTGGGGTGCGAACATTTCCGATTGGGAAGCGCATACCGGTTTGTATGCCATGAAAGCCGAAGCAAGCAGCGGCGGCGGTTTCGGTTATTATCCCGATATTTTTGCCCCCGGAGAAATAATTATTGCCGCTGCCTGGATCCGCACCGGTGAAAATTCGCTCTGGTACCCCGGTTTTCGCGATCATACGGGTTGGACAAACCTGGGCTGGTGGGCCGTGCGCAAGGAAAAACATGTTACAGAGATCAACATCGAATACTCGGACGTCAGCTGGAATCAGTATGTCATACCCTACAAAATTCCGCTAAACGGTTTCAATCCCGAAATTCTTTGGTGGCAACAGAACGGCGAATCGGAAAGCTATTGCGACGATTTGATGTTGTTCCGCAGCCCTTACAAAGACTCGGAAATCCCTTGGAAATTCATCATGAATGACCCCGAGGGCATCTGGAACATTTGGCCGAATCCGGACGATCCAACCTGGCCTTTGACACCCGCCGTGTCCGTAGAAAAAATGCAGGACGCATTGCCGCAATGTTTTGTGTTGCGTCAGAACTACCCGAATCCCTTTAATCCGGAAACGCGTATACCCTTTTCGCTGATGCGGGCTGGTCGCGTGAGATTGTCCGTATACAACGCCAAGGGCGCATTGGCGGCGCGGCTGGTCGACAGCTATTTATCGGCCGGTGAGTACGAAATCAAGTTCCACGCGAATTCTTTGCCTGCCGGCGTTTACTTTTATCAGCTCGAGGGGGAAGGGGAAACGCAGGTGAAAAAGATGGTGTTGGTAGAATAGGGCAGGAGGGGCGGCAAAGCCGTCATGGGAAAGAGTGAATTTCGTAAATGCGGCTTTGCCGCTGCTTCTATTGAGTGGCTTTACAGGTTTTGAACGATCTCGATCAGCTGAGATAAATCTTCGATGCGCTGAAAGGCGAGAAAGTCGCCGTCTCTTGTCAGGTCTGTGGGTGCAGCGATACAGCGCAAACCGGCGGCAGCAGCTGAACGCACGCCTCGCTCACTGTCTTCGACGGACAAAGTCTCCGAGGGCTGCAAACTGTATAATCGAAGAGCCGTCAAATACGGATCCGGATGCGGCTTGCGAAAACGAAAATCTTCGAGCGTCAGCACAAAGCTGAAATAGGGCAGCAGGCTTGTGCGGGCATGCATGATCTCGAAATGCCTTCGTTTTGCATTGGTAACGACGCCGAAACGGCAACGGCCTCGCAGATTTTCGAGTACTTCCCGAATCCCTTGCCGTTCGGCCGTTTCGGCCATCAGCAGTTGCTCATACAGCGCGTCTCGGCGCACCCGCAGCGTCGAAAGAAATCCTTCCTCTGCCTGCCCCTTTAACGCCGTTTCGAGACAACTTTTCCCCTGACGTAACGAAATCTCGCAAAAATCTTTGAGCTTCAGCTCAACGCCTATCTCAGCAAGGGCGGCACGATTGGCCTCGAAAAAAAGCTTTTCGGTATCGACCAGAACGCCGTCGTTGTCAAAGATAATCGTCGTAACCAGTTTAGGTCCTCCAAGCTTTTTAAAAGGTTACGCCGACCGTAAAGGTTGACGTAAAGCCGAGCAGGCCAATGTCCTTGTAGGCGTAATCCAGCTTGAGCAGCTTGTTGCCCAATAAAGCAATGTGGGCGCCGCCGCCGAAGGTGATACCGTATTCCGATTTATCCATATACAGGCCACGGTAGCCGACGCGCAGCATAAAGCGGCCGCGTCCGGGTATCGTGTAGGCATACTCGGCACCGAGATTGAGCGATTCACTGTTATTATTGGGATGCAGAGCATCGACGGCAAGGGTGAGCAGCTGAGTGTCGGTGGCAATGGGATACGCCGCAACGCCGAGGCGCAGGATCAGCGGCAGCTCCCATGACTGCAGCCGAAACTGACCCTCTACGTCCTTGTAATTTCCGTTTTGATTCGGCAGAATATCGATGGGGCGCAGCAGATCCATGCCGTCGTAGCGCATACGTGTACCATAGTTGGAAATGCTCATCCCGATCGCCAATCCCTTTTCGCGGTCCCCGTCAGGAGCAAAAAAATGCGTATTGACCAGCACGCCTAAATCCATGGCAGCGGCTTTGGCATTCAGATGCCAAATATTGGAGGAGATGAATTTGGCCGAAGCGCCGAAAGCAAACCACTGGGCCAATTTGCGGGCGTAAGAAAATGATGCGGCATAGTCGGCGGCGGCGTAGGTTTCACCTGTACCTTCCTGCATATCCAGGGAGGTCACCGGTGTGCGGCCGTAGTTCATGCCCGTAATGCCGATCGCCAACACGCCGATGCGCTGCACAGTTACTCCGGCACCCAAAAAACTCACCTTAATGTCGGCAATCCACGGCTGGATCGAGAACTGAATTTCGTTTTTCTCCATGTAGGCCAAACCGGCAGGATTCCAATAGATTGAGGCCAAGTCCCTGGTTGCCGCGACCTGAGCTTCACCCATGGCGTTTGCGGCGCTGCCGATGCCCATCTCCAAGAAATTTGCCGCCGTTGTGCCGACGCGAAACGGCCGATTTTGGCCGAATGCCGTTGCGGTCAGCGCGGCGAACAAAAGCATTGTCGTCAACTTTTTCATGATGATACTCCAGGCTTGAGTCTGTAATTCGCTGACAAATTATTTGATCACGGCAAATTTACCCACTTTTTCATCGCCGCTGACTTTGGATTTGACGTGAAAGATGTACATGCCTGCAGCGATCTCTAATCCTTCGCGCGAGAGCAGATCCCAATGGACGGCGCCGTTTTCAGGCTCATTGTTCACGTCGATTTCATCCACCAAAACACCGGAAACGGTAAAGATGCGGATCTTGCATTGTGCCGGTATGTGCGTGAACATGATCCGTCGCCGCTGATTCAGGTATTTGTTGGCCACCGCCGGTTCCATTTCATTGGTGGCGATGTATGGGTTAGGCACGACTTTGATGGAATCCATCGTCGTCTTGATGTCGCGGGCATTCTGAACCTCTTCCGGGCTGACGGTAAAGACGAGCTTGTCGTTCGACGCAAGCGGACGGATGAGGCAAAGTCGATAGACGTCGTTCGGCTTCGGCAGGCGGTCGGCGCTGCCGGCGTTGCGAAAATCGATAGAGAGAACCGTTCCTGCCCAGTAGATTTTGCCCATATAATTGACGGCATGACCTGCCAAAACGATGTCCTGATCCCAGTCATAGCTGCCGTTGGCGTTCAAATCCTGGGTGAGCAGATCGAGCTTTTCATATTCGCCGGTAGAATCGATTGACGCAAGATTGCGCACATAGAAGGGGTAGGAGACATTGAGAAGCAGGTCATTCCGGCGCAGCGGATTGTCGTAAACGTCACGTATCTGCGAAATAACCGAGGTTTTGGTGCGATAAGCCTCGCTGCCGGTAAAGACGATTTCGTATTCATACGGAAAGTATTTTGTTTCCGGTCCAATAAGAACCTCGATGGGGCTGTTGCCGGTAACCCATCCGGAGTTGACGTAATCGATCATCACCGAATCGACCGCGCGCGACATGTCCACCGTCAGTTGAATGCCGTTGAAAATGTCGGTCAGAATTGGGCTGTCGGTTCGGTAGCGCCAAAACTGCGCATCGGCGTCGTAATAGAGATGATCTTCAGGAAAAGAGTTCGACGTTTCTTCATACACCAGTTCCCGCTTGCCGCTCGTCACATCCCATACCTGAAAGCCGTTGGTCAATAGTTGGCCGTCGAGCGGATGGCGATAGCGCTCGCTGCGCAGATAATCGATGATTCCGGCAGTAAATGTAATCTCGTAGGTATGGTTCTTATTAACGTGACCGATATCGACGACCGACGGCGTGATTAGCCCCGCGGGAATCGTCGGTGAACTGGCCTGATGATCGATGACGATGTCGGGAGCTACGTAACCCGCAGCGCGGGCGTGCGGCGTGACGACCGCCACGTTTTGTCCGATGCGGACAATCTCTTCCGCCTCGTTCAATTCAATGACGACATTGTTTTCGGTCGGTGATACGCCGAACTCAGGGATACCGTAATCGTAGGCAACGATCGCATAATAATAAGTTACACCGTTTTTGACGTCGTCGTCAATGTAGTAGTGGCGGATGCCGGTATCGTCTCCCAAGTAGTAGGCAACACCTTCAACGAGGCCATAGTCCGCATAGCCTTGGATATGATCGATCAGGTCGCATTGAAATAAAGGTACTTTGGCAAATTTATCGCCTTGGCCGGTGGTGATCAGCTCGGCGTCGGAAAACATCTTGTCTGTGGCGCGGTACAGCTTGTAGCCTTCAAAGTCATTGACGTTCTGCAGAAACGGCTCGTGCGTACGCTTATCGGCTAGATCGTCCCACGTCAAAATCACTTTGCCGTCTCCGGCCGTGGCGCGCAGTTTCGGCAGAATGGGGGGCTGGGCGAACCGATAATCGCGCTCATAGATGAGCTGAGCAGTTTCCTTCAGGCGGAACATTTTCGGCGCATAATGGCCGGGAGCCCGCAATTGCGCAAGATTATCGCGCGTAAACATGATCCCCATGGAAATGCGCTCCGTGCGGCCCTTATAAAAGGGGAAGGGGGTTGACGCGAAAACCTCATAGACCGAGCCGGGGCCGCCGGAATAGATGTAGGTGTCCAGGTTATGGGAATCCATCAGTTTCCACATGGTGCGGTCTTGACCGATGAAATAGTTCATGCTTTGCCACTGCGGCCAATCGAAAAGCGCAAAGGAAGTGAGGCCGATCATGTCGGCTTCGGAAACGTCCACGGCGGCAAAGTTCGGCTCGCAGCCCACGCCTTCGATATAATCGGGGCGATGATTGCACTCGCCCTCATCCGGGCCGTTGTAGTTGATGTCCAGCGGCCCGACGCCGTCCAGACCGACGTCGTCCCCAGGATACTCTCCGTCTTCGAGGTACCACATCCCGTTTGCCCCCTGATAGGCATAGACGCCGTTGCCGTTCTTATCATAGCCGTCCTGCCAATCCTGATCCTCATCGCCTTCATAATGGGGATGCAGATCCTCCGGCTTGTAATGATAAAATCGCAAAAATTTTTCGAGATTGGCGATGCCGTCGGTCGGCCCTACCAGAGCGCCTGCCGGATTGTCCCGCTTTTCATCGATCAGGCCGTCTTCATCGTTATCCTCTCCGTCATAGGCGCGTCCAGGGCTTTCAAGATAGGCAATACCTACTACGCCGGGGATCAGGCCGCCTTCACCGACACCGATGGACTCCCAAACGTAACACAGGTCGAGCACGTCGTCAAAGGCGCCTTCTTCCTTATCGCCGCCCGTATCGCCGCCTATGCTGTTGTCGATAAAATAGCCGAAACCGCAGGTGATGAGGTCGTAATCGGAAATGTTGGAAATGTTGTACTCCCAAAAGATCATGTCTTTGGCTTCGGGATTGTTCCACTGAAATCCGCGCACCGAAACGCGCAGTCCCAGACCGCCCCAAGGATAGCCGCGCTGAATGGTCACGTCCGGATCGTTATAGCCGATGACCTTGCCGGGGCGGGGATAGTAGCGCAGCCCCTTGGTGATCAATCGCTCCTGCGGATCGTTGCGCTGAATGATATATTCCATATCCTGGGCGTCGTTGGCGACGAAATAGGTTTCCAGATCGGCATAATGAATGCCGCGGCCGAAGCGGCCGTCCCACTCGCCCGGCCATTTCTTCTCCAATCCCGTCGACGGCCAGCCTTTGAGCGGCCAGGAATCAGGTTTATTGCTCATGGCAGGGTAGTCCTGCAGAGGGTTCAAGTACCCGGGCACCGGATAGAACCCCCATTCTACAGTGCCGTCATAGTTACGGTCCATATTGGCCGGCGAGAAGCTGCTCGATTGGATGTAAAAGAGTGTGTCGATTTGTTTGACTGCCGAAAGCTGCGCTACTAAGAGCGGATCGGTCACCGGCTCACATTCGTTTTTCAAATAGACTTCACCGCCGATCATTACTGAAACGACGTCCAGCATGCGCGTGCCGGTATAGTCGTTCGGCCATTTGGAGGTGTTGATACGCGGATAGTCGGCGATCTGCGTGTTGTTTTCGAAATAGAGCAACACCCGATTGCCGTTCATTGTGCCTGCGCGCTCCCAGGCAATGTCGCCGGCCGGATCATCGGGGCCTTCATAAGGCTTGCCTTGACCGAACGCTCCGCAGGCGATGATGAGTATAAAAAGAAAAAATAACATGTTGAAAACCCGCTTCATGTCGTTCTCCCTTAGACTAACGGTTCGTGTTGTCGCTAAAAAATTATGCCGAAACCCAATTTGATCTGCCGCGGCGCTGAAAAGCAGGAAGGATTTTGCACGCGATCCTCGAAGGTGTTGAAATCGCTGCGGTGGTTGGTTCGGTCTGAATCGAAAATGATCGTTGTGTAAGGCTGGCCTGTGTCGCCGTAAACCCAAACGGCATTTTTGCGATCGAAAAGATTATAGACATTGAGCTGCAGTTGTCCCTTGACCTGCTTGAAAAGCGGAATGTTGTAATACAAAGCCAGGTCGAAACTATAACCCGAAGGCTTGTAGGCGTTGTTTTCGTAAAGATTGATGAGGGACAGCGGACTGATTTCGATTGGGGAATAGGTGTAGGGAGTTCCGGAATTGTAATAGCCGATCAGAGAAGCGCTCCAGGACTTTTCGGTCCAGCGCGCGGTCAGGTTAAAAGTATGCCGCTGATCCCAGGACATGGGAATAAGGCGGGCGATCGGATCCATACTGTTGCCGGCGCGCGTAAAGGTGTGCGTCGGATTGTCGGCATTACCGCGGGTATAGGCCAGAGTGTAGTTGATGGCGGTGAAAAATTTTCCGTAAGCATAGTCCCACTTGACTTCCAACCCGCGGGCATTGCCATAGTCCTTGTTGGTGTACAGACCGTACTCGATCTGGTTGTAAGTGGAGATGATGGCGGTGCTCAGCAGATCATAAATGTCGCGGTAGTACAGCGCCAGTTCCAACCCCATGCCTTTGATCAATTCCTGCCAGATGCCGATTTCGTATTGAATGGTTTTTTGCGGTTTGAGCAGAGCGTTTCCCATGGTAATGCCGTAATCGTTGACCGGCACACGGAAAATGTTGTTGGCATAAAGGGCGTACATCGGCGGCATTTGAAAAAAGTGACCGTAGCTGATGTGAAGAACCGCCTGGTCGCTCAACCGGTAGGCAAGGCCGAAGCGCGGGCTGGTCTGCGTCTGCGGCGGCGCTTTCGGATAAGTCGACATCATGCTGTCCGGCAGGATCAATTGGTTCGCCGGATTGCGGCGATCCGAAGGATAGACCTGATTCGAATTGAAATAGTCATAGCGCACGCCCAGATTGATGACCATTTCGTTGAATTCCATCTTGTCCTGGAGATACGCCGAAAACTCGTTCGGGTAAACGGTATAGACGTCCATCGTTTTGTTGGTGATCGGCATGATTTCCAATTGATAAAAGGGGAAGGAAATCTTGCCGGTCTCCCGATCCTGGACCCGATCATTCTCCATTGACAAACCGGAATAAATATTACGGACATCGACACGATAGCGGTCGATCTTGTGATCGGTATAGAGAAAGCCGGTCTTGAAGCTGTGATTCTTGTTCGCCTGCCAATAGACATCCAGCTTTATGTTTGTATCTTCAAAGGTGTCGCGACTTTTGCCGGGGTCATCGTTGCCGCCCGTAGCAAAGCCGGTGGTATTCGTGCCGCGATACATGGGATGTACATAGCGCGGATCGATCGGATCTTTATAGAGATAGCTTTGATTGATGTTTTGCAGAAAGCCCAATTTAAGGTCGTAAAACAGCGAAGGCCGAATCATGTGGTTGAGCGACAACGAAACATAATGCGAGGTGTTGTAATACGTTCTAAGGGGCAACGGATTGTATTTCCAATAGTGATTGTAATTCTTGTTGCTGCCGTCGTTGTAGGTATACATGGCGGCGAGTTTTAGGTTGCGGCCGGGTTTGAAGGTGAGCTTGCCGCTAAAATTATCGTAGCGGTCGTGATCCATGGAAACGTACTCGCCGGTACCGGTGTGTTCGATATGCCAATCAGCCGGATTTTCGCTGGGAAAGTCGTTATAGTCCCACGGGTTGAAACGATGAATGCCGTTAAGGTAGCCGTTGAGGTTTTGATGCCGATAGTTGAGGAAAAAGCTCAGACGGTCGCGGATAATGGGACCTTCCAATTGTACTTTATAATCCTGACTGAGGTTGAGATCAAAGGAGCTGCCCAATCCCGGAAAGACATCCGTGTGAGCGGTATAATAATTGGCCAGTGCGCCGGATAGGGAACCGTGAAACGAATTACCGCCGTCCTTGGTGACGACATTCACCACACCGCTCATCGCCCGGCCGTATTCGGCGTTGAAGGTTCCGGTAATCACTTCGAGGTCTTGAACCGCCTCTTTTTCTACGCTGACCGCGCCGGAAGTGCCCCAAAAACTGTTGTCCACCTGCATGCCGTCGATCATGTAGGTCACTTCGGTGTTGCGGCCGCCGCGGAAATGGCCGTTGACGACGCCTGCCTGCAGGTTGATCACTTGTCCCAATCCTTCCACCGGCAACAGCGCCATCTCTTCCGAGGAAACATTGCGGACCGAGCTGGTCTGGTCTTTTTTCACTTGAATTTTGTCTGCCGTCACGACCACTTCGGCGCCTTCGATAACCGTCGGCTTGAGTTTGGCGACCACTTCATAGGTGCGGTTGACCGATACGCGAACCTCATTCAGCACCAGGGTTTCGTAGCCCATCATCTGAATGCGCAGAGTGTAAAGGCCGGGCGAGACGTTGATGATAAAGAACGAGCCGTCTGCTGCCGCCGCCGCGCCCATCGAGGTGCCGACAACAACAATATTAGCGCCTGGCAACGGATCGTTGGTCTGCTGATCGAGAACAACGCCCGCTATTTTGCCGGTCGTTTGTCCGAAAAGCAGCGGAAGCATCGTAAGCAACAAAAAGCAGATCTTGTGGCAATGGTTCCAGGTCATAAGGATTCCCTCTTGCTTTTTAGAGATACAAAAAACCAAATGATCATCTTGCAAACATCGATCTTAAGAATCGACCGGTGGGAAAGCTGGATAGTTTACTTGTTAAATCGAATGTATTGAAATGAACTAACTATTGCAAAAAGATTTTTAACTTTTTTGAAAAAGTTTTGACATTTGTAATAATTTTTCTATCACATCGAAGAGTGATCTAGCTGATTAACAAGGGGGAGCTGTGCGCCGAGTTAACAGGACTGATTCCGGTTTATTCAATTATAGATACCATATCTTTTGCTATATAGGCATTTCGCTGCTAAATGAAATATTATGGTGACACCATAGCTGATTCTTATGGTCATTCGGCCGAAGAATAATGATTTTGAACGAAAAAAAATTTTATAGTGCCGATAAACTTTGTCACCCCGAAATGAAAGAATGCCTGTTTATTCACCAATTAACTTGAATTTTTAACCGGCGGGAAAAAAGGGGAAAGATTAATGGAATACTAATCGCCATGTTTGGAAAGCGACATGACTTGTCAAGATTTAATCATACAGGAGAAGAGTATGCATTCATTCCCTGCTCTGCACAATGAAGGGCTGGAAAAGAGAGGAGTATTAATTTGGATCAGGTACAGAAAAACAAAAAAGCCGTCTTAAAGACGGCTTTTCACTGTCTGTATGATATATATCGTGGGCGATACTGGAATCGAACCAGTGACCTCCGGTATGTGAGACCGGCACTCTGACCAACTGAGCTAATCGCCCTCTAACAAAATATATTGCAATTTTCATTGAAATGCAAGCTTTAAATAGACAAGCCGCTTGTCTCCAAAAAACCTTCGCTTTTTTTCAAATATTTAAATACATTCTGAAAAAATTGTGAAAACGTTTGTCAAAAAAGCAAAGGGATCGGATCATGCATCTGCACGCAATCGACCTCGGAATTATTGCACTTTATCTGGCTGCCACGATTTTCATCGGCTTTTACATCTCGAAACGAGCCTCGCGCGGCCTCGATTCCTATTTTTTAGGAGACCGCGGCATGCCGTGGTATATTCTTGGTGTGTCGAACGCTTCGGGAATGTTCGACATTACCGGCACGATGTGGCTGGTTTATATTTTGTTCGTCTACGGCCTCAAAAGCGTCTTTCTACCCTGGGTTTGGCCGGTTTTCAACCAAATCTTTCTCATGGTCTATTTGTCGGCCTGGCTGCGGCGCTCGAACGTCATGACCGGCGCCGAATGGATTACGCTCCGTTTCGGGAAGGGTAAGGGCGCGACGCTCTCCCATCTCAGCGTTGTGGCTTTTGCGCTGATCAGCGTGGTCGGTTTCCTCGCCTATGATTTCAAGGGCATCGGCAAGTTTGCAACCCAATTTCTGCCGTGGGACTTGACCAACGTCATCCCGGGAATCTCTTCAGCCAACATGTATGCCTTTATCTTTATGGGCATCACGGCGCTTTACGTCATTTCCGGCGGCATGTTCAGCGTGGTATTTACAGAAGTGCTGCAGTTCTTGATCATGACCGTTGCCTCGATTGCCGTCGGCGTGATCGCCATGGCCAAAGTTTCACCACAAATGCTGGAGAGAGTCTTGCCTGCAGGCTGGAAAAACATCTTTTTCGGCATGCATTTGGATCTGGACTGGACGGGCATCCTCAATTCCGCCAACAGCAAAATTGCCTCGGACGGCTATTCGCTTTTCGGCTTTGTCTTTATGATGCTGATCTTTAAGGGCTTCCTGGTGAGTATGGCGGGCCCGGCACCCAATTACGACATGCAACGCATCCTCGCCACACGTTCGCCGAAAGAAGCGAGCATGATGAGCTGGTTCGTCAACATCGTTCTGTTTATTCCGCGCTATATGATGATTGCCGGTGTGACCGTTCTGGCATTAGGCTATTTCCTGCCGGAGCTGCGCGCCATGGGGGAGAACGTCGATTTCGAAATGGTGCTGCCTTATGCCGTGAGCCGGTTCATCCCCATCGGCCTGCTCGGTCTGCTGTTGGCGGGTCTGATTTCCGCCTTTATGTCCACTTTTGCCGCTACGGTCAATGCGGCGCCCGCTTATATCGTCAACGACATCTATAAGCGCTACATCAACCCGACGGCGGACGACAAACGTCTGGTCTTCCTGAGCAAAGCGGCATCGCTGGCTGTGGTCGTCGTCGGCATGGGGTTCGGCCTTATCGTCGAATCGATCAATTCGGTGACTTTGATGATCGTGAATGCTCTATGGGGCGGATACGCCGCCGCCAATGTCCTGAAATGGTACTGGTGGCGATTCAACGGTTACGGCTATTTCTGGGGCATGGTCTCGGGCATTCTGACTGCAGCAATTTTTTACGCCTTCGACCCTAATATGGCGCCGATAAAGTCTCTGAGCATTTTTCCGGCAATTCTTGCCGTTTCCATGTTCTTTTGCGTCATCGCCAGTCTGCTGAGCAAACCCGACCCCGATGAGGTTCTAAAAGAATTCTATCGCCGCGTCCGTCCCTGGGGATTCTGGAAACCCATACATGACAAAGTCGTCGCCGAACACCCGGAATTCAAAAAGAACACCAATTTCGGGCGCGATTGGGTCAATATCTTTGTCGGTATCATCTGGCAAACCTCACTCGTTGCCTTTCCGATCTTTCTCATCATCCGTGAATGGTCCTCTCTCATCATTACGATCCTTGTGATTGCCCTGACCAGTTTTGCCCTCAAAAAGAACTGGTACGATAAACTCGAAGAGGATTGACGGTCGGCTGATGCGGCATGATGCAGGATTCAAATCATCATGCCGCTGTAAAGATAGATCCCAATTCATGAAGCCCATTGTACTCCACGTTGCGCCCATGCCGCCGCAGCTCGGCGGCATGGAAGCTTTTGCCGGCCATCTGATGCCTGCGCTGGCCCGTTATGTCGATGTCATTGTCCTCGATATTGCTAAACCGTTATTGTTTGCGCAGCCCAACTACCGAGTCCATGTCGGGTATACGCTTTTTAAAAGACCCTGGCGCCACACTTTGCTGAGCTACGCCTACTCTGCCGGTGCGTTCAAAAAATTCCTTCTTTTATTGCGTTATCGCGGGATTGACCTCATTCATATTCATACAGCCTCTTACACTTCGTTTTGGGAAAAATGTCTTTACATTCTTGCGGCGCGGTTGGCGGGTAAACCTGTCGTGCTGCACGTTCATGGAGCGCTGTTTGACCAGTTTTATGATTCCAGCCCCCCCATTGTGCGGTCGATCATTCGCCTTTTTCTGGCTCAGTGCCGGTCGGTTATTGTCTTGGGCGAAAAATGGCGGCGGTTTTTTCAAAAGGTCGTCTCGGAGCAAAAACTCACGGTTATCGAAAACGGCATAGCCCTGCCTGCAGCGCTCAAGCGTGCGCCGCACGCCGGTCCGCTCGTTTTCCTTCATTTGGGCGAGATCAGCGAGCGCAAAGGCATCAGTGATTTGTTGCGCGCCTTTTCTTTGGTCAAAGAACAGAGAAGCGATTTCATTCTGCGACTCGTCGGCGGCGGGCAGCTCGGAGCTGCTGCACAGCTTGTCGAGACTCTTGGGTTAGGGGCAAATGTAGAGATCCTTGGGCCGAAAGTCGGCGACGAAAAGTGGGAAATGCTTTTTCGCTCCGATGTCTTTGTCTTGGCATCCCATGCCGAAGGCATGCCGATCGCCCTCATAGAAGCCCTTGCGGCGGGCTTGCCGATTATTGCCGCCAAAGCGGGAAGCGTTCCGGAAATGATCCAGGATGGACGAAACGGTTTTCTTATCGAACCAGGGGATTTTCGCGGCTTGGCCACGACTGCCTTGACCTTATTATCTAGCCCCATTCTTTGTGAATCGATGGGGCGTGAGAACCGGTCTTTGGCCGAGAGAAGGTTCGACATACGCATCTGTGCCGAAAAAATGGCGCGGCTCTATCGACATCTTTTGTCAAACTAGAAAAATTGCATAGCAGTACAAAATCGTATAAGGCCCTTTTTAAAGAATTTTTGAATGCTTTTTTACCTTGCAATTTATTGAATTTATTGCTAATATTTCTGCATAGACGAAAAAGTTTGAGATTCGCCAATGGCTGCCAAGCAGGACAAATATATTTTGACAGCGATTCTTTTGATTTTCGGTGTCGGCGGTCTTTTGCTGCTGCTTGCAGTCAATAGTTCCTCTTTGCACGACGGCGGCGCCAAAATAGGAATTGTAGAGATCAAGGGAACGATTTTTAATTCCGAGCCGATCGTTAAGCAGCTGGAAACTTTTCGCAAAGACAGCTCGATCAAGGCCGTCGTCGTCCGCATCGAGAGCCCGGGAGGAGGCATCGCCGCTTCCCAGGAGATTTATGAACATGTGCGACGTGTGCGGGATTCCGGCAAACCCGTCATTGCCTCCATGGGCAGCGTTGCGGCATCCGGAGGCTATTATGTCGCGTTGGGGGCTGATTCGATTATGGCAAATCCCGGAACGACAACCGGAAGCATAGGAGTGATCGCCGAATTTCCCAATGTCGATAAACTCATGGACAAACTCGGCATCGAAATGACGGTCGTCAAAAGCGGCCGGTTCAAGGATACGGGATCGCCGTTTCGGCAGCCGACGGAACAAGAGATTCGATATTTGCAGCAATGGATCGATGACGGCTATGCCCAATTCCTCGAAGTCGTCGCTAAAGAAAGAAATCTCCCCGAAGATCAAGTGCGGGAGCTGGCCGACGGACGCATCTACAGCGGTAGACAGGCATTGGCTTTGGGTTTGATCGATACTTTGGGAACCTATCGAGATGCCGTCGCTTTGGCGGCAAAAGCCGCGGGCGTAAAGGGAGAACCCAAGCCGGTTCGTCTGCAGAAAAAGAAAATGACGCTGGTCGAACTGATCCTGGGTCAAGATGTACGTGAAAGATTGGTCGAACGGCTTGCGCCGCAGATGCTTTATCTACTCCAATAAGTCATGAGGCAGGAGATCACCCATCATGACAAAGGCGGACATTGTCGAAAGAATCGCAGAAGGTGTAGGACTTACCAAGCTTGAAACCCAGGCGGTTATCGACGGTTTTTTAGCCATCGTTAAATATGCTTTGCAAAAACATCAGCGCGTCGATCTGCGCGGCTTTGGTAATTTCGTCGTGGTCCAGCGCAAAGCGCGCGTTGCCCGCAATCCCGGCACAAATGAAGAGGTCCGGGTGCCGCCGCGATATGCTGTCGTTTTCAAGCCTTCCCAGGAGTTGAAAGAGCTCATCAACAAAGAGGACGATACAATAGGATAACCAGGAGGAGGTGATAAGTTTGCCGAGCGGTAAAAAACGAAAACGTCATAAAATTGCGACTCATAAGCGTAAAAAACGCCTGCGCAAGAATCGCCACAAGAAGAAAGGGAAATAAGAAAAAAAGGGCTGAGAGAATTTCTTAGCCCTTTTATCTGTTTTTAGGAGCCTATGCGGAATCCGACCGAGAACCTGCCGATTCCGGTTTTTTCGGTAAGCGGCATTACGCTCGAAATTAAAGAGTTGTTGGAAATCAATTTCTCAGAGGTTTGGGTCGAGGGTGAGGTGTCCAACTTTGTCCATCATACCTCCGGTCACCTTTACTTTACCCTGAAGGACGAAAACGCGCAATTGTCCTGCGTTGTTTGGCGGCAGAGAGCCGCAATGCTCATGCTCACCCCTCGCGACGGTATCAAGATTCGTGCATATGGTTCCATACGCGTCTATGAAAAGCGGGGCGTCTATCAGCTCGATATTCTGCGCATTCTACCAGCCGGCATCGGCGAGCTGCAGGCGGCCTTTGAAGAGCTAAAAGCCAAACTCCGCAATGAAGGGCTTTTCGACGCGCAACACAAAAAGCCGTTGCCGCCCTTTCCCCAGGCGATCGGCATCATCAGCTCTGCCGACGGGGCAGCCGTACGCGACATCCTGCAGATTCTCAATCGACGTGCTCCCTATGTCAGAAAAATTCTGCGACCCACTTTGGTCCAAGGCGACGGCGCTCCGGCCGATATTGTGGCGGCCCTACGCGATTTCAACGACTACGGCCAAGTCGACCTGATTATTCTTGCCCGCGGCGGCGGCTCTATCGAAGATTTGTGGGCTTTTAATGAAGAGGCCGTGGTGCGGGCGATTTTCGCTTCCAAAATACCCGTCGTTTCTGCCGTCGGCCATGAAGTCGACTTTACGCTGGCGGATTTCGTGGCGGATATGCGTGCTCCAACTCCTTCTGCAGCAGCAGAATTAGTTGTTAAACCTAAAGCAGAACTTGAAGCTTTTCTAACCGATTTGTATCGAAGACAAATCGTTTCCTTGCGACGTGCCATAGAAAGCCGCAAAATGCGTATCAAGTTGCTGCAGGCGGGCTATGCTTTTCGCCGCCCCGCCGATTGGGTGCGGCAACGTGAGCAACGGATGGATGAGTTGGAACGAAATCTCTTGTTGCAGCAGCATGCCCGCACACTTTTGCTGAAGGAACGTCTTCGAAACCTGAGCAACCGTTTGCGCAATCTGCACCCGGCCTTAGTTATGCAGCGCGGCTATGCTTTGGTTCGCGATCCGAACCACAATATATGGATCACAGAGGCTGATAAGCTTTATGAAAGCGGCACAATGCAGGTTTTTTTTCGCAAAGGTGCCGTATCCGCCGCTATTTTATCGAAGGACCTCTCTGCAAAGCTGCCGCTCAACTTTGAGGAATCTTTATGATGCAAGAGCCTGAACTCACTTTCGAATCAGCAATGGAGAGATTAGAGGAAATCGCCGAGCATTTGGAAAGCGGCGATGTCTCTTTGGACGAAAGCATGAGCCTCTTTGAAGAGGCAAACCGCTTGTTTCGCTTTTGTCGGGAAAAATTGCGGCAAGCAGAGGAAAAGCTTTATATTTTGGAACGAGAGGGTAATTCATTTAAAGAAAAACTTGAAGAATAGATTGCTATGAAACGGTCCCTTTTGGAAGCAGTCAATTCGCCGAAGGACATCAAGAATCTAACGCATGAAGAACTGCGCCTGTTGGCACAGGAACTGCGCGAAATCATTATCGAGACGATCGCCCAAAACGGCGGCCATTTGGCACCTTCTCTCGGTGTCGTCGAGCTGACGCTCGCCCTTCATTATGTGTTCGACACTCCCGATGACCAGATTGTTTGGGATGTGGGCCACCAATGTTATGCGCACAAGCTGCTTACCGGCAGAAAGGATCGCTTTCATACCATTCGCTGCTATAAGGGCATCAGCGGTTTTCCAAAACCGGCTGAAAGCGAATACGATGCCTTCGGCGTCGGTCATTCGAGTACGGCCATTTCCGCCGCCTTTGGGATGGCGTGCGCGCGCGATCTAAAGAACGAGCGCTTTAAAGTGATCGCAGTGGTCGGCGACGGCGCTTTGACCGGCGGGTTGGCTTATGAAGGATTGAACAACGCCGGTGCTTCGGGCAAAGATTTTATCGTCATACTCAATGACAACAGCATGTCCATTTCACCGAATGTTGGCGCAATTTCCAACTATCTTACGAGTATAATCGCCAATCCTGTTTACAACCGCATCAAAAGCGATGTGTGGGAATTGACCGGAAAAATGGAGAGCATGGGCCCGGTCATCCGCAAAATCGTACGCCGGTTGGAGGAAAGCCTGAAGGCTTTCATTACGCCGGGAGTCCTTTTTGAGCGTCTGGGCTTTCGATATTTTGGACCAGTCGACGGCCATGACATCGGCGACATGATCACCCTTTTTCAGGAGATCAAAAACCTAAAAGGGCCTTTGCTGGTTCACGTCATCACCAAAAAAGGCAAAGGATATCCGCCGGCCGAGCAGAACGCAACGGTTTTTCACGGCTTGGGGAAATTCGATCTTGCCACCGGAGAGCCGCTCAAAACGAACGGACCCACATACACGCAAATCTTTGGTCAAACCATCGTTGAATTGGCGGAGCGCGAGCCTCGATTAATCGCCATCACCGCCGCCATGAGTTTGGGATCGGGATTGAGCGCCTTTTCGCAAAAGTTCCCTACCCGATTCTTCGATGTAGGCATTGCTGAAGGACATGCCGTTACATTTGCCGCGGGACTCGCCAAACAGGGCATGCGGCCTTTTTTTGCCGTCTATTCTTCGTTTCTGCAGCGTGCGTTCGACATGGTCATCCACGACGTGGCATTACAAAACCTGCCTGTGGTTTTCTGCATCGACCGCGGCGGGTTGGTCGGCGACGACGGCCCCACACATCACGGTACCTTTGACCTGGCTTATCTGCGCACCGTGCCCGATATGGTGATCATGGCCCCCAAAGATGAAAACGAGCTCCGGCACATGCTTTACACCGCATTGAGCTACGAAAGCGGTCCTTGCGCTGTCCGCTATCCGCGCGGAGAAGGGTGGGGAATCCCCCTCGATTCCGATTTCACCGCCCTGCCGCTCGGCAAAGCCGAAATACTTGAGTCGGGAGAAAGCATTGTCTTGCTTGCGCTCGGCTCGCTGGTCTATCCTGCCTGGCGCGCTGCACAACGCTTTGCGCAGGAATTCGGCAAAAAGCTGACCGTCGTCAATGCCCGCTTCGTCAAGCCGCTCGACGGCGATTTAATCACCGATTTGGCCAAAACGCATCGAACCGTCGTTACACTCGAGGAGGGGACATTAAACGGCGGTTTTGGCAGCGCCGTCGCCGAGCTGCTCGCAGACCGCGGCATCGAGGGAGTGGAATTGATACGGCTCGGCATTCCCGACCAATTCATCGAGCAGGGCGAACGCCATGAACTATTGGCCGCTTTGGGATTGACGGAAGAAGGAATCTACAAAACTCTGCTGCGTTCGCGCGCCGGCCATCACTTGATCCAGCGGCATAAAATTTTGCCCTCATTTCTTTTCCGATGAAGCTCGGCATAATCGCAAATATCCAAAAACCCAAGGCCGTCGCTGCGGCGAAAACATTTGCTGCTTTGCTGCAAACGCGCAACCTTGATTACTTTTTTTCCGAAGATCTGAAAAGGTTCCTCGATTCGCCCGAAAAGGAGAGAGTTTTAGCGATCGAGCGGCTGGCAGAGATTTGCGATGTTTTGGCGACGTTCGGCGGTGACGGCACCATTCTTTCAACCGCTCGACAAGTCGGCGCCGCCGGCAAACCGATTCTCGGCATCAACATCGGTACCTTGGGTTTCTTGGCCGAAGTATTAATGGAAGAGGTCGAGCAGACATTAGATGACCTCATTGCCGGTCGATACACCCTGATCGACCGCATGGCATTGCGCATCACCGTCGAGCGAAAATACCTCCGACGCACTTTTTACGCCCTCAATGATGTCGTCGTCGATCGTGGGCCGACAACGAAACTGATCTACATTGATGCCCGCGTCAACGGCAGGTTTCTCAACTCCTATCGCGCCGACGGACTGATCGTCGCGACTCCAACCGGATCTACTGCTTATTCGCTCTCGGCCGGCGGACCGTTGCTCATGCCGACTATGAATGCGCTGATCGTGACGCCCATTTGCCCTCATTCGTTGTCGGTTCGTCCCATTGTGCTTACGGATGACTGCATCGTCGAGCTGTCGATCCGCAAAGAGGCCGAACCGGTGCAGATCAATATCGATGGTCAAAACCAATGTCAACTCTTGGCCAAAGAAAGGCTTCTCGTCGCCAAAGCCGAATACAGCGTCAAATGGATCTCTATCGGTCAGAGGGACTTTTTTGCCGTCCTGCGCTCCAAACTGAATTGGGGCAGCGAAAATAACAGCAGCATTTCTGATTCAAAACAAAGCAAATGAAGCCGGAACAGACAACTCCGCTGATGGAGCAATATCACCGCATCAAAAAGCAGCACAAAGATGCCGTGCTGTTTTTCCGTATGGGCGATTTCTATGAAATGTTCTACGAGGACGCTCATATCGGCGCCAAAGTGCTGGGCATTACCCTGACCTCGCGTTCCCACGGCAAGGCTGCCGATGTTCCGCTGGCCGGTTTCCCGCACCACGCGCTGGAAACCTATTTGGCGAAAATGATCAAAGCAGGCTATCGCGTGGCCATCTGCGAACAAGTCGAAGATCCGAAACTCGCCAAAACGGTCGTCAAGCGGGAAGTCATCGAAATTGTCACGCCGGGCACCGCCGTCTCGGATGATCTGTTGGAAAGCAAAAAGAATTTTCTTCTGGCTCTTTGCTTTGAAAAGAACGCCTTCGGCATCGCCAAAACAGATGTGTCGACGGGTGAGTTTGAAGTAGGCGAGTTCCCGCTCTCTATTTTGGAGGAAAAGATTCGCTCGATCGAACCTGCCGAAATTCTCGTCGCAGAAACCCAAGAAGAAACGCTGCGCCGTCTCTGCCGTTCTCTAAACAACATACCGATTACGGTGCGGGAAGAATGGCATTTCAACTATGACTTGGGACGCGATCTTTTGTTGGAGCACTTTGGCACGCTTTCCTTGAAAGGGTTCGGCATCGAGGGCCTCGCGTTGGGGATTGCCGCCGCCGGAGCAGCCTTTGCCTATTTACGTGAAAACCAAAAAGAACGCCTTCGCCATATCGCAAAAATCTCGCTGCTGGCGGATGACGAGATCATGCAGATCGACAGCACCACGCGGCGGAATTTGGAATTGATAGCGCCGATGAACGCGTCGAATCGACGTGCCACCCTGCTGTCGGTCATCGACCAAACTCTGACGCCGATGGGAGGCCGCAAGCTGGTTCATTGGCTCCTCTATCCCTTGCTCAATGTGGAAAAAATTCGTCTACGCCAGGATGCCGTTGAAGAGCTTATGCAGAACAATGATCTGCGCGAAAAGCTGCGGGGGCTGCTCAGACAAATCGGCGACATCGAACGGCTACTAACCAAATTTGCCACCAACCGCGCCAATGCACGGGATGCAAATGCCGTTAAAAACGCCCTTCTAACCATCGCTCAGATCAAAAGCCAACTCGTCGCCTGCAAGAGTCATCGCCTCGTCGCCATTCGGGAAGAGCTCGATACGCTGGAACAAGTCGCCCGACGCATTGCCTCAGCCATTGTTGAAAATCCGCCGTTATCCGTAACCGAAGGCGGATTTATTCGCCGCGGTTATCATGAGGAACTGGACTCGCTGCGCGATATTGCCTATTCCGGCAAAGACTGGATCGCCCGTCTGCAGCAGGAGGAGCGGCAAAAGACCGGCATAGCCTCATTGAAGGTAAACTATAACAAGGTGTTCGGATATTACATTGAAGTAACCAAGCCAAATCTTGCGCGCGTGCCGTCGCATTACATTCGTAAACAAACCTTGGTCAATGCAGAGCGCTTTATCACGCAGGAGCTCAAAGAGTATGAGGAAAAAATATTGGGCGCCGAGGAAAAGATGGCGGCCATTGAATACGAGCTCTTTAATGAACTGCGCGACTATCTCCTCAGTTTTACCCTTCCTCTGCAGACGAATTCAGCGCTCATTGCCGAGCTGGACTGTTATTTTTCACTTGCCCAGACGGCGGTTGAGCATCACTATTGTCGCCCTCAGATTGACGAAAGCGACCGCCTTGAAATCAAAGAGGGAAGGCATCCGGTCATTGAAAGATTGTTGCCGCCCGGCGAGCAGTTTGTGGCCAATGATCTGTACATGGACAACAAAACCGAACAGATTCTCATCATTACCGGCCCCAACATGGCGGGCAAATCGACTTTTTTGCGACAAACCGCTTTGATTGTCATCCTAGCGCAAATGGGCAGCTTTGTGCCTGCTGCCTCGGCCAAGATCGGCTTGGTGGATCGGCTGTTTACCAGAGTCGGTGCTTCGGACAACCTGGCGGCAGGGGAGAGCACCTTTTTGACCGAGATGAACGAAACCGCCAATATTCTCAACAATGCCACCGCCAGGAGCCTGATCATCCTCGATGAAATCGGCAGGGGCACAAGCACGTTCGACGGGTTGTCGATTGCCTGGTCGGTTGTAGAATACCTGCACAACACCCCAAAGCTGGCAGCCAAAACGCTTTTTGCCACTCACTATCATGAATTGACGGAACTGGAACTGGTCTTGCCGCGTGTAAAGAATTACAATGTGGCGGTCCGCGAATGGGGCGATCACATTGTGTTTTTGCGCAAAATCGTTCCAGGCAGCTGCGATCACAGCTACGGAATTCAGGTGGCAAAGTTGGCCGGCTTGCCGAAAGCGGTTATCGAGCGGGCAAAAGAAGTGCTCAAGAACCTGGAAGCGGAAGCCTTGACGCCGGATAACGAGCCGCGTTTGGCGCTGCATCGACCTCAGCAGGTGCAGGCTGGACGACAAATTGATTTGTTCGAACAGCTCGAAAAATCGTTGCGCCAAGAATTGGCGCAGATCAATCCCAACGAACTGACGCCGATCGAAGCCCTGCAAAAGCTGGATCAGCTCAAGCAACTGGCCGGCTCTGCAGGCAAATCATGAGGAAAGTTACGTGAAAAGGCATTTTTTGACGCTGATAATTCTTTTTCATACAAGTCAGGCTTTCAGCGCTTCGGTTGCGAAATATGCCGGCGAATTTATGAGCATGGGAGTCGGGGCGCGCGCGCTCGGCATGGGAGGAGCCGCCGTCGCCGTCGCCAACGATGTGACCTGAGGTTATTGGAACCCTGCGGGATCTTCGCGGCTGCTTTATCCGGAAATCGCCTTTATGCATGCCGAACAATTCGCCGGTATGGTCAATTATGACTATGCCGGCTTGGCGCTGCCGTTGCCGAAAAATGCCGGTTTGACTTTTTCTTTAATTCGCGTCGGAGTTGATGACATTCCCTACACGACTATTCCCCGGCCGGACTTGCGGCAAGATACCGTTTTTGTCGATGCAGAGGGCAACCTGGTCGTCAATCGGCCTTATGTCTATCGCACGGTAAGCGACGCCGAATATGCCGCTTATTTCGGTTACAGCCGACGGTACGATCGTCGAACCTCATTCGGAATGAATGCCAAGATTGTCCATAAAGGGGTAGGCGACCACTCGGCTTGGGGGATCGGTTTCGACATCGGGGTTCTTTGGAATGCTTGGCGGCAGCTCAAGGTGGGCGTCAATCTGCAGGATGCGACAACCACTCTGCTCGCCTGGAATACATCAAAAAAAGAACTTATCGCGCCGACTCTCAAAAGCGGTGTCTCGTATCCATTCCTGTTCCCAAAGTGGAAAAGCCGCATTCTTTTTGCGGCCGACGCCGATATGCGATTCGAAGGTCGAAATTCCACTGCCGACCTTCATTGGGGCGATGTCAGCCTGAATTTTCGCTTGGGTGCGGAATTCATTCTGCTCAATAGTCTTGCCGTCCGCATCGGCAGGGATGATTTGGGCTGCCTCACTGCCGGCGCCGGATTCGCTTTGCCGCGGTTGTTCATCGACTATGCCTTCATGAATCACACGGACCTCAAGGAAACACATCGGGTTTCGCTTCGCCTGCGCCTCGAAGAAGAGCGTTTCCGCAGAAAAAATTAACACGCAGCCGCCCATACAACCATTCCGATTAGACTGAACCGATTTTTTTACTTAAATGGCAAAATATCAGTTGACTATCAGCTTTTTTTTCCGTAAAATTTAAACTAATGATAAAACAAAACGTTAAGCTTTAGAAGCAAATTTGGCGGCAGCATGATTGCAAGCATGACCGGATATGGGCGCGGCAGCTCAGTCGTCGACGAGTGCGAAATCGTCGTCGAAGTTAGGAGCGTCAACAACCGTTTTCTCGACATTGTGCTCAAAGCGCCTGTCATTCTCAACTCGTATGAAAACCAAATTCGCGAACTCGTCGGAAATTTTTTGAGCCGCGGCCGGGTCAGCATCGTCGTAACCGCAAAGAACGGCGGCGAAATCGGCCAGAAAACCACGCTCAATCATGCGATGGTGGCGGGATATGTGGCGGCTGCCGAGGAAATAAGATGCAAATACTCGATCGGCGGCTCCTTGGATTTGGCCGCGCTTCTCTCCCTGCCGAATGTCATCGAAATTGAAACGGAGAGCGAGAAGGGAGGGCAAATCTGGGAGTGCACGCGAAGCGCCCTTGAAGAAGCGCTGCTGCAGGTCAAAAGCATGCGTTTTCGGGAAGGAAAAGAGCTGCGCAAAGATTTCGAGAAGCGTCTCGACGCGATGGGGCAGATCGTTCGGCGCATCGAGGCTCTGGCCAAGGACGCACCGATGGTCAAGTTCGAACGGCTCAGCGAACGCATCAGCAGGTTTTTTCCTGATGAAAAAGTCGATCAGGACCGCCTTGAAATGGAACTGGCCGTCATCGCGGATCGCATCGACATCACGGAAGAGCTGACGCGTTTCGACAGCCATTTAGCCCATTTTCGCGAATTGCTCGATGCCGAGACTTCACAAGGCCGTAAACTAAATTTCCTTCTGCAGGAAATGAACCGTGAGGCCAACACGATGTCATCCAAATCTTACAGTGCCGAAATTGCCCATTTGGTGGTGGAGATTAAAGAAGAGATCGAAAAGCTTCGCGAGCAGGTGCAGAACATTGAATAACAAGGCTGCAAAAGGTCTTTTGGTCGTTCTTTCCTCGCCCTCAGGCGGCGGCAAGACAACCGTCATCAAAAAGATACTCGAAAGTGCTCCGCCGAACTATTGCTACTCGATCTCGATGACTACGCGACCGCGACGCGAGGGCGAACAGGACGGAGTCGATTATTTTTTCGTCGACGACGAAACGTTTCAAAACGCAATCCGGCAAGGCGATCTTATCGAATATGAAAAGGTGCACGATTGGTACTACGGCACGCCCAAAAGTCGCCTGCTGGAACAACTGGAGGCCGGCAAGGTCATCTTTATGGATTTGGATGTTTACGGCGCCCTGCATATCAAGCGGGAATTCGGCGGTCGGGCGCTGTTGATTTTTCTCAAACCGCCGAGCATCGACGAGCTCATTCACAGGCTCTGCAGCCGATCGACCGAGACCCCCGACCAGATCGAACGGCGTCTCGAACGTCTGCCGGACGAGCTGGCCAAGGCGGATCAATTCGATGCGGTCATCATTAATAAAGATCTCGACAAGACCGTTTCTCAAGTCAATGCGTTGATTAACGATAGGTTAAAACATAGTTCCATGGAGGTTTGTTCATGACGGAAGCAATTCCTTTGGAAAAACTTACGGAAAAGTGCAGCAGTATTTACGAAGCCGTGGTTATCATCGCCCGCCGCGCGCGACAGATCAACGAAATGCAGCGGCGGCTCATTGAACAGCAGGTTGTAACTGGTTCATCTGAAGCCAAAGATTCGGATGAAGACGAGGATATGCCGCTGGATCGTGATTATATCGACGGGCAATATTTAAAGCTGCCCAAGCCGACCACGATCGCTTTGAAAGAAATGCTCGAAGGCAAACTGTCCTTTGAATACATCGAACCGGAAGGGTAAGTGTGGAGCTGAGCGGCAAAAAACTGCTGGTTGGAGTATGCGGCGGCATTGCCGCTTACAAGACCGCCTATTTGGTGCGGGAACTGGTCAAACACGGCGCCCGTGTGCGCGTGGTGATGACCGAAGCGGCCCGGCAGTTTATTGCCCCCTTGACATTCGAAACGTTATGCGGTGAGCCGGTCGGTTTGGATTTGTTTCCCGCGCAAGGCGGCGCGGCGACCGTCCACATTGATTGGGCGCGTTGGGCCGATGCGATCGTCATTTGCCCTGCCACGGCAAACACAATCGCCAAACTCGCCAACGGTTTGGCGGACAATCTATTGACCTCGCTGGCGCTGGCTGCGACCGTTCCGCTGATCGTTTGCCCCGCTATGAACGTCGAAATGTACAACAATCCGCTCTATCGTCGAAACGAAAGCCGATTGCGTGAGGCGGGTGTCAGGATTGTCGATCCGGAAGCGGGAGAGCTCGCCTGCGGCGAAGTCGGCGCCGGACGCTTGGCGGAAACCGAGCAGATCCTTTGGGCGATTCAGTGCGCTCTGTTCGGGACACAAGAATTTCGAGGTCGCCGCTTTTTGATTACTGCCGGGCCGACGCGGGAGCCGATCGATCCGGTGCGCTACCTGTCCAACCGCAGCTCGGGCAAAATGGGTTTCGCGATTGCGGAAGCAGCAGTCCTGCGCGGCGCCGAGGTGACGCTGATCAGCGGCCCAACTTTCTTGAAACCGAGAGCCGCACTTTGCCATGTTCCGGTTACTACCGCCGAAGAAATGGCGGAAGAGGTCGAAAAAAGACTGCCGGAAAACGACGTACTGATTATGGCGGCGGCGCCGGCCGATTTTCGGTGCGCCGAGTTTTCGCCGCAGAAACGTCCCAAAAGCGATCTGCTTCAGCTGACGTTGGTAAACACCACGGATATTCTTCGTGCTGCCGGTGAGCGCAAAGGAAATAGAATACACGTCGGTTTCTCTCTCGAGACCGACAACGGATTGGAAAAAGCGCGACGAAAGCTTGAGGAGAAAAACTGCGACATTATGGTGTTGAATCCGGCCGACGACCCCGAAGCCGGGTTTGAAGTCGACACCAACAAGATCACGCTGATTTTTGCCGACGGCCGCGAGAAAAAGTTCGAAAAAATGAGCAAGCGTCGAGCGGCAGATGAAATCTTGAACGCAGTCGGTGAACTGCTGAGAGCTGAGGCGTGACATGCTCGAGGAACTAGAACAATTTTTATTGCAGGACATTGAATTATACGGCGATGCGCAAATTCCGCGGTCGGCTTTGGTCGTTGATGCCGATGTTCAAACCTATGCAGCGGAAACGGCGCCCTGGCAAGGCGCGGAAACCCTCGATGCGCTGGACCTCGCAATCCGCTCCTGCATGAGATGCTCGTTGGGCAAGCTGCGTCATCAGTTTGTATTCGGCGAGGGAAATCCGAATGCCCGCATCCTTTTGGTAGGCGAAGCGCCGGGTGCAGATGAAGACCGGCTCGGCAGACCGTTTGTCGGCGAGGCCGGCGAGCTTTTGAACAAAATGCTTGCCGCCATCGGCTTGCAGCGAAGCGACGTTTACATTTGCAACCTGCTCAAATGCAGGCCGCCGCGAAACCGCGATCCGCTTCCTGAGGAAATCGCTGTTTGCAGGCCGTATTTACTAAAGCAGATTGAATTGATTAACCCAATGACTATTTTATGTTTGGGAAGGTTTGCCGCGCAATCGCTGTTGAACACTGACGAAGCGATTAGTAGTCTTAGACAAAAATGGTTTACATTCAACAAGGCGTTTGTGTTGGTGACCTATCATCCGGCGGCTCTGTTACGGATGCCGCAATATAAAAGACCGGCTTGGGAAGACCTGCAGCTCTTCAAGCAGAAGCTGGTCGAATTGGGTATTTGCAGTTAAGTGGTTATGGCGAAAGCAGAAGAGACAACCCGCATTCCCCCGCAGGCGATGGAGGCCGAAAATTCGGTCATTGGCGCCATGCTGCTTTCCGCCGAGGCGGTGAACACGGCGGTGGAACTGCTGGATGAAACGTGTTTTTATAAAGAGGCGCACAAGAAAATTTTTATGGCCGCCTTGGCGCTGCATGAAAAAAACCTGCCGGTCGATGTTTTGACTGTTGCCAATGAGCTGGAAAAGCGCGGGCAACTCGAAGCGGTGGGCGGCCATTATTATTTGACCGAACTGGTGGAACGCGTGCCGGGCACGGCGAATGTCGAGCATCATTGCAAAATTGTGCTCGACCGCGCGCTGCTGCGCAAGCTGATCACCATCGCCGATGAGATTCAGCAGGAATGCTATCAGCACGGCCAGGATGCCATCGACATCATAGACGCGGCGGAACGCAAGATTTTTGCGCTTTCCGAGAACAAGGCGCGCAAAGATTACACACACATCAAGCCCGTGGTCATGAAGGCCATGGACAAGATCGATGAAAATTCGCGCAAACAAGGCCATGTGACGGGAATTCCGACCGGTTTTCATAAACTAGATCACATTCTCTCGGGACTGCAGAATTCCGATTTGATCATTTTGGCCGCACGCCCGTCTATGGGTAAGACGGCGTTGGCGCTGAATATCGCCCGAAATGCAGCGGTAAATGGACATCCGGTCGCCATCTTTAGCCTCGAAATGGCGGACTATCAACTGGCCATGCGTATGTTGTGTTCCGAGGCGCGCCTCGACTCGCATCGCGTCCGGTTGGGTAAATTGACCGAGAGCGAATGGCAGTTGCTGGCGCAGTCGGCCTCAAAGCTGTTTTCCATGCCGATTTTCATCGATGATACGCCCGGCATTACCGTCTTAGAATTGCGTTCCAAAGCGCGGCGTTTAAAGGCCGAGCACAACATCGGGCTGATCGTCATCGACTATCTGCAGCTGATGCGCCTGGCGACGCGAGTCGAAAATCGTCAGATCGAAATCGCCATGATTTCGCAGTCGCTGAAAAACCTGGCTAAGGAACTGGACATCCCGGTGTTGGCGCTTTCACAGTTGTCGCGTGCCGTTGAAGCGCGCAGCGACGGCAGGCCGGTTTTGTCCGACCTTCGCGAATCCGGAGCCATTGAGCAGGACGCCGACGTCGTTATTTTCATCCACCGACCGGCGCAGGCGAAGGGTGATGAAATCGACGGCCAAACGCGCGCCGAGGTCATCGTTGCCAAACAGCGAAACGGGCCGACCGGAGACATCGAGTTGGTCTTTCTCAGCAAATACGTTCAATTTGCCAATTTGGAAGATTATCGGGAAGAAATTCCCGTCTTGCGTGAAGATCTATTTTAATTTTGTAAATGCAGACGCAAACGACGACAACCTCTGAACCCACCCTGGCGCAAAGCTACGGCGAAACCGTCGAAGGGCTGTTGCTGCGCATGGCGCGCTATCAGAACAGCGCCGACATTGAACTGGTACGCCGCGCTTTTGAGCTGAGCTACGAAGCGCACAAGGGTCAGCGTCGTAATTCCGGCGAACCCTACTTTGAGCACCCGCTCGAAGTCGCCAAGATCCTCGTCGGCTTAAAGATGGACTATCAGACCGTCATCGGCGGCATCCTGCACGATACGGTCGAGGACACCTATGTCACGCTAGATATGATCCGTAAGGAGTTCGGGGAGCAGGTGGCTCGTTTGGTCGACGGCGTGACCAAGATCTCCAATCTAAAGCTGACCGGATTTCAGCGCCAACAAGCGGAAAATTTCAAAAAGATGCTGATGTCGATGGTGCACGACATCCGCGTCATCCTGATCAAGTTCGCCGACCGTCTGCACAACATGCGCACTTTGGAATATCTGGCTGAGGAAAAGCGTCGCCGCATAGCCCTTGAAACTCAGCAGGTTTATGCGCCGCTGGCGCATCGCTTGGGGCTGTCGCGCATCAAAGCCGAACTCGAGGATCTGGCCTTCAAGCATCTGGAACCCGAAACGTATCAAGATTTGGTCAGACGCGTCGCCGAGACCAAAGAAGAGCGGGAACAAGCCATTCTGATCATCACCAACTCTATCCGCAACGAGTTGGTAAAAAACCACATCCCAGCGCGATTGGAGGGCCGAGCCAAGCATTATGCCAGTATCTGGCACAAAATGACCGTGCGCGGCGTACCGTTCGAGGAGATAACTGACCTCCAGGCCATCCGCATTATTGTCGACAAAGTCAGCGATTGTTACGCCGCCCTCGGCATAGTCCATTCGCTGCACAAGCCGATCAACGAACGGTTCAAAGACTATATTGCCAATCCCAAGGCCAACGGTTACCAGTCGATTCATACAACCATCATTGGGCCGCTCGGCAAAAAGTACGAAGTGCAGATCCGCACCGAAGATATGCACCGAGTTGCCGAAGAGGGAATCGCTGCTCATTGGCGCTACAAAGAAGGCAAGCTGCACGAGGACGAACTCGACCGGCAACTTACATGGTTACGGCAGTTCCTCGAATCCGAGGAGGAGCAGGACGACGAATCCTTCCTCGAGCATCTCAAAATCAACCTTTTTCCGGACGAAATTTTCGTTTACACACCCAAGGGCGACCTCTATCGACTTCCCGTCAACTCAACGCCGGTGGATTTCGCTTTTGCCGTGCATACGGACATCGGCATGCACTGTTTTGCCGCCCGCGTCAATAACCGTATCCAGCCGTTAAGCTACAAGCTAAAAAGCGGCGACGTCGTTGCCATCATTACTTCGCCCAATAAATACCCCAACAAAGATTGGCTGCAGTTCGTCGTAACCAGCAAGGCGCGCTCAAAGATCAAAAAATATCTCCGCGACGTCGAATTCGAAAGCAGCGTGAACCTGGGTCAGGAAATCCTGGCAGGCGGAGTCAATCGGATCGGACTCAAGTATAAAAATATCAATCTGAGCGATCTGGCCGAGAAACTCCATTATAATTCCGAGAAGCAACTTTTGGCGGCGTTGGGGCGCGGGAACCTGAAATTAGAAACCGTGCTGCGCCGTCTGGTTCCAGATGCGCAAAAGCTCCAGCCGCAAAAAGCCAAATTTCCGCAATGGCTGGTCAGGCAGCGCAAGTCCGAGAGCACCATTCGCGTCGCGGGTATGGACAACATCCTGGTCAACTTTGCCCGTTGCTGCAACCCGGTTCCCGGTGAGCCGATCACCGGCGTCATTACCAAAGGGCGCGGCATCGTGGTGCATTCGAACGCATGCAAAAATTTAGAGCAGCTGATCCAGAACCCCGACCGAATTATGGATGTCAGCTGGAACATCAGCAGCGAATCGAAGCGCTTTGTCGCCGGACTGCAGGTACTCGGCGAGCGCCGCAAGAATACACTGGCGGACATCTCTGCAAATGTTGAGAAATCGGATTCGGTCATTGTCAGCATGAAAATGGGAACAGATAATTCCCTTTTCACCTGCCGCTTGGAAGTCGAAGTCTACAATCTCGACCACCTGAACAAACTGATTGCCAATTTGAAAAAGGTTGAAGGCGTGGTTGCCATCGAACGTTTCAATGCATTGGTGTCATGACGATCTGAATCATATCAACTGAGGAGCAAGCACATGGAAGATCACATCAGGACCGTAACCAAAAAAGATGTTGCGAAACGAACTGCCAAGATTGTCGGCGAAAAGATCTATTTGACCGAAAAGGTCGTCGACGGGGTATTCCAAGCGCTAAGAGAGTTTATGATGGAAGCGGATCCCGAGATTCGCATAGAGATTCGCGATTTCGGCGTTTTTGAAGTAAAAAAGACAAAAGCGAAACCCAAAGCGCGAAATCCCAAAACCGGCGAGATCATCTATGTGCCTCCTCGTCGGAAAACTCATTTTAAGGCCGGCAAGCTGTTGAAAGAAGTGCTCAAAGAACCGCTCAAGCGGGAAGCGGAATAATCATTATGAAGATCTTGCCGGCTGAAAAATCTTACCTGCTGGCTATCCCTTCGGGAAGAATTCTCGGCATTGATTACGGCGAGAAGCGTATCGGACTTGCCGTCAGTGATCCTTTGCAATTCTCTGCTTTCAGCCTAAAAACTTTACGCAATGAGGGAATTCGATCCGTAGCCGAAAAGCTGCAGGTCATCATTGCCGAGCAGAATATTCGGGCGATCGTAATCGGCAAGCCGATACAAATGAGCGGAGAGGCAGGGGAGATGTGCCGGAAAGCCGAGCAGTTCGCCAAACAATTAGCTTCCGTATTGATCGATATGCCGATTTTCCTTTGGGACGAAAGGTGGACGACCCTAAGCGCAGAGCGCCTGCTGCGCGAAACGGGTCGTTCTCCTTCGCAAGAAAAAGAACAGATCGATCAAATCGCCGCAGCCTATCTTTTGCAGAGTTTTCTGCAGCGGCTCGATGTCGTTAAACGCACCGCCGATCAACAAACTTGATCCCCAAACTCGCAAAGACGCTTCAGGAAACCCTTCTGATGAATAAAAAAGAAATCGGCCTGGCTGCGCTTTCAGGTGCTCTTTTCGCTTTTTCCCTGCCTCCCTTCAAAACCGGCTTTTTGGCCTATGGGGCGTTGGTCCCCTTTTTCTTATTGATCGAGAGAAAAAGTCTGAAAGAGGCCGCTCGATGGGGCTATTTTACCGGCGCCATTATCGCCGTCCTCACTCTCAATTGGATCGCCTGGGCAACATTCGGCGGTTTTATCGGGGTTCTGTTGGTATGGCCGCTCTATCTTGCATTGTGGAGCGTTTCGTTTACCCTTCTCAAGCAAAGATTCGGTGATTCCGCTTTCCTCTTTGCCCCGTTTCTTTGGACGGCGATGGAATACCTTCAATCGTTTTCCGAATTGGCATTTCCATGGAACTATCTCGGTTATACGCAAACCTATTATTTGCCTCTTATCCAGTTCGCCGAGTATTTTTCGGTCTATGGGGTCGGCTTTTGGGTGGCTCTGCTCAACGTTCTGCTCTTTTTGCTCCTAAAAAGCGGCAATGACAAGCATCGTCGGGTTCTTTTGTCATTATCGATCGTGGTCCTATGGGCCCTGCCGTTGGGACACGGCCTTCATCGTATGCGCGCTCCGGCAGAGCAGGACGAGTTACTGCGCATCGCAATGATTCAGGCCAATCTCGATCCCAACGAAAAGTGGTCGGAAAACTTGTATGAAAATAATTTTTCCCTTTATGAGCGCTTGACCGCTTCCGTTCTCGATTCCAATCTCGATTTGATCATCTGGCCGGAAACCGCCGTCTCATTTTATTTGCGCTCCGAACCCCACTATCAAGCCCGCATCCATCGCCTGATTGATGCACCGCGGATATGTTTTCTTACCGGCGCACTGGATTATCGCTATATTGACGAACAAAATTACGTCTACTATAACAGCGCTTTGTTCATCGAACCCAATCGGCAGGGCTTTCAACATCATCATAAAATGAAATTGGTGCCGTTTTCCGAACGGGTACCGTACAAATCTTTTTTCCTGTTTCGGCTCCTAAAAACTCTTTTGTGGAATTTTGGTCTCGGCGACTATGCGGTGGGGGAGGAGGAAACGGTTTTCGACGGGCCAATGCGCACCGAGTCCATCGGCAGGCGTTTCAAAACCTCAGCGGCCATCTGCTATGAATCGGTGTTCCCTGAACACGTTCGCCGCTATGTGGATAAGGGTGCTCAATTCCTTATCATTATAACCAATGACGCATGGTTTGGAAAAACGCAGGGGCCCTTTCAGCACAACCAAATTGCCGTCTTTCGGGCAATCGAAACTCGGCGCGACATTGCCCGATGCGCCAACACCGGCGTATCTTGTTTCATAGATCGCTTCGGCAGAATAAGAAAAGCAACGAAAATCTATACGCAGGCAGTGGTTGTGGATCAAGTCCGGTTGTCCGACGAAAAGACCTTTTTTCTCCGGCATGGTCATATCTTTGCCGATGCAGCAGCGATTCTTTCCGCAGCCTTACTGATGTTCTGTTTGTCGGCGAGGGCGATAAAAAAATGAAAAACAGGAGGAGGACACTCTTTTTCTTAATCGCCTTGCCGTTGTTTTGCTCGGTCCGCGCCGAGGTGACGAACTCGTTTTACTTTACGTCATCGATCATGACCCGTTCCCTTGCCATGGGCGGCGCGTTTACTGCCGTTCGAGACGCCATTGAAAGCTCGTTCTATAATCCTGCCGCCCTTATCGAAAAAGAAGAAAACTTTAGAGTTGCCGTGGATCCTTTAGGACTTGTGGCCCTCGCCCGCGGTATCGAACGCGTTTCGGTTCGTACCTCGCTCACTCCGACTGATTATCTTGCGGCGGCAGGAATGGCGCTGCGGTTCGTCTCATTTGCCTACGGCCCTTTCCAAGCGACCGCCTTATTGAGCGAAGAGCTTTCAAGCTCACCCTTTCGCGATCTCAACGATATTCAAACAGCAGGTGAGGGTATAGCGGATTGGAATCATCATATTGCCGCCTTTCGCTTAACACCCGCCCAACAAATATCGCTCGGCGCCTCGCTGCTTTTTTTTAATCTTGGCGAGATCGGCGAAGGCGAATTCCGAATCGACCGCAGCATAGGCTCATCTTACGGCATCCTTATTTCGCCGACGTACCGCTTTTCTGTTGGAGCAACAGTCTTTAACCTCCCCCAAGAAGCCCGCTCGGCCATGGAAAGCAAGTACCAAGTTGATAGACAAGACGTCAATTTCGGACTCTCCTGGCTGGCCTCTGAAGCCATTCAACTGGCTATGGACTTTCGCAAAGTGACCCAAGAAGATTCGTCCGATGCCGTCCATTTTCACGGGGGCGTCGAATTGACGCCGTTCTCTTTTTTAGCCTTGCGCGCCGGTTATTTTCATGAAAAAGAAAACAAGATTTCTGCTGGATTTGGATTGGGCCAATTCCGCCGGCTGAAAAGGAGAGATTTTATTTTTGGGAAAATAATGTTAAATTATTGTCTACAGACGGTTACAACGAACAATCAACCCAATTTGGAACATCGCCTGGCGCTCCTAATTCGCCTCTGAAAAGAAAAAGGCAGGAATGAAAAAAATATTAGGGTACGCAATAGGGTCTTTTTTGCTGCTTTTTATGACCACAACTCGGGCACAGGCGCCGTCTAATTTGCAGCTGTTGTCTCGGCTTTTTGAAAACTCGATCGATACTTTGTGGACCCGCATCAGTGTAGCCGATACGGTTTTCATCTTGCAAAGCTTGGATGCAGAAAACCGGCTGAATTGGGTGGTGGAGGAAGGCGCTTTTTCAGCCTTTTCCAAACGAGGCTGCAGAGTTTCGACAAAAAAAGATCCTGATATTGCCGCCGCCGTGCTTTATTATTTGCCGGCGAGTGAAATCGAATATCGTTATCTTAAAAAGGGCCGCATAAACCGTCGAATCAAAGCGGAAATTTTCTTCAAATTAGCGACTTCCGACGGTACAATGCCGTTTGTCGATCGGCTTTGCCTGGCAGAAAGCGACACGATTTCCGCAGACGTTACGGCAGTCGAAAATCGACTGTGGTCTTTTACCATCGGATCATGGAGGCGTTCGAAAAGCCGACAGTGGCTGGAATTTGGCGCTGCATCTGCCGTAACCCTTGCGGTTGCCCTAATTTTTTACTTTTACCGAAGTCAATAGCGCGGGATTTATTATGAAAAAGATTTTTCCCTTTTTTTTAGCATTGATTGTTTTTTTCTCTTGTGCGGGTACCAAAAAGATCCCAGTTAATGCTTCCGAAGAGGAGCGGATGGCTTTTGCGCTTCGACTCTATCAAAAAGGCGATTATTTGGAAGCCAAAACGCAATTCCGCATTCTAACGCTCAGCCACAGCGGCAGCCTTATTGCCGACAAGGCGCAATTTTACCTTGCAGAGTGTCACTTTCACCTCAAAGAATACTTGCTGGCCGCAAGTGAATATGAACGCCTGCTGAAAGTCTATCCCAATTCCGAATACACGGATGATGCAAAGTTCAAACTCGGACTGAGCTACTTTAAACTTTCACCGCATTACGGATTGGATCAAGATTACACCAAACAGGCCGTTATGCATTTTCAAGAATTTCTCGAAGACTATCCCGCCAGTATTTTGAAAACGGAAGTCGAGCAGTACCTGCTGCAGGCAAGGAGCAAATTTGCGGAAAAAGTCTATTCGTCGGGTGAAATTTACCGCAAGATGAGATATTACGAGTCGGCGATCATTTACTATGATAAAGTACTTGAAGAGTATTTCGATACCCCCTTTGCGCCAAGGGCTCTATATTGGAGCGCCGAATGCCATAGAAGATTGGGCAAGTATCAGGAGGCGCTGGACTTGTTGACCGCTTTTGTGCAAAAATATCCCAAACATGAATGGATGCCGCGCGTCCGCAGCAAAATTATACAGACGAAAAATGATTACAACAAGCATCAACAGCGCTCCGCTCATTCAGCGCAAGGTGAAGATAAAAAGGGGAACTGAGCGTGAGGGTCGGTATCTACGGCGGAACTTTTGATCCGATTCATATTGCTCATTTAATTATCGCCGAAGCGGCGCGCGACGATCTCAATCTGGATCGCGTGATTTTCGTGCCCTCGTACCTTCCGCCGCACAAACCGAATCGGAACATCTCTCCTGCAGAAATCCGGTTGGAAATGGTCAGGCGCGCCGTAGCCGGCAATTCCGCTTTTTTTGCCTCGGATTACGAGATCCGTCGACAAAACATTTCGTATACCGTCGAAACTTTACGATACTTTGCGACCCAGTGGCAAATCGACAGAGAGCGATTGTTTTTGATTATCGGTCAGGATAATCTCAAGGATTTCGACAAGTGGAAGGAGCCCGAAGAAATCGTACGGCTTGCCTCCTTGGCGGTTGCCGCCCGGGCCGAGCAAAATTCAACTTTGCCGGTTGTTCTCGACAAAGCCGTCATCAGATACCTTAACTCGCCGCTGCTCAACATCTCGGCTTCGGCAATTCGAGATCGAATTCGAAACGGAAAAAGCATTCGGTATTGGGTGCCTGCAGCGGTAGAGGAAATCATTTGCGAGAACGGACTTTATCGAGAAAAGCAATAAAAAGGTCTACTTCATGTGAAAAAGAATATCGAGGTTAAAGCACTTTACGCAGATCTCGAGCGCGCCGAGAAAATCGCCTGCGCCATAGGAGCGACGTTTCAGTGGCGTAAACGCCAATCGGATATCTACTGGCAGACGCCCCAAGGCCGATTAAAACTTCGGCTGCAGGAAGGCGATCCGGCGCAATTGATCGCTTACCGGCGTTCCTGCGAACCCGGGCCGCGCCCAAGCGAGTACGAAATATTTTTTACCGACCAGCCGCAGCTTTTGCAGGGAGTTTTGTCTAACGTGCTTGTTCAGGATATCGTTGTTGAAAAGATGCGCACATTGCTCTTATGGAAAAATGTAAGAATCCATTTGGATCAGGTACGGGACCTAGGAAATTTTATCGAATTCGAAGCAGTCATAAACAGCGATTCGCAGCAGGCAACCAAGCATGTCGAATGGCTGCTGCAGCAGTTTTCGATTTCACCGTCATCGCTCATTGATAAAGGATATTACGAATTACTGAAGGAAGGTAAAAGTGCTTCGCAGACTCAAGGTGTTTCACGGCAGCAGTAACCCGGCACTGGCGAAAGAAATTTGCGAACATTTGCAGGTCAAGCCGGGCCAATTAACCATTAAGCGCTTTTCCAACGGCAATATCAAGATCAAGGTCGAAGAGAACGTTCGTAATGCCGACGTTTTCGTCATTCAAACGGCCTCCCAGCCGACCAACGAGCATCTGGTCGAGTTACTCATTTTAATCGACGCGCTCAAATATGCGTCAGCCGGCAGAATTACCGCCGTCATGCCCAACTACTTTTACAGCCGTTCCGACAAAAAAGACGAGCCGCGCATCTCGATCACGGCAAGACTAATCACTGATCTATTGGAAACCGCCGGTGCAGACCGTATATTAACCATGACTCTGCATTCGCCGCAAATCATGGGATTTCCCCGTATTCCCATCGATCAGCTGCTGGCCACGCCTATTCTCATTCGCCATTTTCGGCAAATGGATTTGCGGAACGCCGTTGTGGCGGCGCCGGACGTCGGCAGCGCCAAGGCTTCGCGCGTCTTTGCCCGCGCTCTTGACCTTCAGATGGTCATCCTCGACAAAGAGAGACTCGGCGACCGCGAAGAAGTCGTCATGCTGAACGTCATCGGCGATCCCCGCAATAAAGACGTTTTACTCATCGACGATGAGATTCTTTCCGGCGGCTCCATGCTCGAAGCCGCAAAAATCCTAAAAGAACAGGGCGCCGCTAAAATCTGGGCATGTTGTACGCACGGTTTCTTTTCCAACGATGCGCTGCAAAAATTTCAGGATTCCTGCATAGAACAGGTCGTGACGACCAACACTTTGCCGCAGTTGGAAGCCGCAAAGTATCCCAAACTAAAAGTGCTTTCCGTCGGAAAACTGTTTGCAGATGCCATCTGGGCAATTCATAAGGGCGAATCTGTGGGCGATTTGTTCGAAAAAATATCCAAAGAGGAGCTTTGACAAAAATGGAGGAGGTTTACGATCTCTTTGTACCAGGAAGGCTCTGTTTATTCGGCGAGCATTCCGATTGGGCAGGCGGATACCGCCGCATCGATTCAACGATCACCAAAGGCTACTGTCTGCTGGTCGGTACGAATCAGGGCATTTATGCCCGTGTAAAGCGACACCCTTCGAAACTGATCATCACCACCACTCTGCCCGATGGATCACAACTCGGGCCGCACGAAATCGAGATGGTCCCGGAAAAGCTCCTGGCAATCGCCGAAGAAGGCGGCTTTTACAGCTATACGGCCGGCGTTGCTTACTATATGCTTTGCCATTATAATGTGCAGGGATTGGAAATCGACAATTACAAAATGGATTTGCCGATTCGCAAGGGGCTTTCGTCATCAGCAGCCAATAATGTTATGGTGGCACGCGCTTTTAATCTTTTATACGATCTAAAATTGACCAAGCGCGGGGAGATGGAAATAGCCTATCAGGGAGAGATCCTGACTCCGTCGAGATGCGGACGCATGGATCAGGCTTGCGCTTACGGCAATACGCCCGTATTTATGACTTTTGACGGAGAAAGGATAGACATCGAGGAGCTGCATCCGGCAAAGGATCTCTATTTGGTCATCGCCGACCTAAAAGCCGGTAAAAATACACAAAAAATTCTTGCCGACCTGAATGCATGTTACCCAAGAAGCGGCGGCAAGATCGGCGAAGACGTGAGCTGGCTCAGGTACTGGATCGGCATCTACAACGGCGTCCTGCGCGCCAACACCGACTTCCGCAACCAGGACCTGGCCCTGCGCCCGGACACCTTCAGCAACCTCACCGACGGCGAAATGATGTTCAACCTGCGCCTTGAAACCCACCCCCTGGGCGATGTCGCGC
>JAPDQV010000030.1:38176-47888 GCA_034505495.1 candidate division KSB1 bacterium
GGCGAAGACGTACGTTACTATTTGGGGCCTGTCAACAAGGATATACTGGCGCGGGCGCGGGAGGCGATCAATGATGGAGATGCCCGTAAAATCGGAGCCCTAATGACCGAAGCACAGCGCTTTTTTGATCACTTTATCGCTCCTGCATGCCCGACCGAGCTGTTATCGCCTAAACTTCACTTTGTTCTCTCCTCGCCGGAGTTGAAGCCTTATATATGGGGAGGGAAAGGCGTCGGCTCCCAGGGAGACGGCTGTGTACAGTTTATAACCAAAGGGCCGGAAGAACAAAAAATCGTCATGCAAAAGTTGGAAGAGCTCAACACCGAGCCCTATCCGCTGACGATCCGTGCTGCTGCTCAAAAACGTGAGAACAACCTAAACAAAGAGTAAATGATATGGCCTATCGGATGATTTTTTTCGACCTCGGCGGCGTTCTTGTCGACGTAAATGCGTCATCTTCTCTTGCACGACTCGGCGAGTTAAAGGGGTGGACGCTGGATGAAACGGCTTTCCATTGGAGCTTTTTCGAGCCCGTTACCTCGGCTTATGATGCAGGCAACTTGAATACAAAAGATTATCTCGAACAATTCAATGATTACTTCAAGTTGCCTTTGGAACAGGCCGTCGAGCTTTTTACCGACATTTTTACTTTGAACCTGGACACTGTGCGTATAGCCGAGCGTCTCAGCAGCAATTATTTGCTGGGAATCATCAGCAACACCAATCCGCTGCACTTTTATCGCATCATGAGCGATTTCTACGAGCTGCATATTTTTCAAGAACCTGTTACTTCATATTACGTCAAGTCCTTAAAGCCGGACCGCAAAATTTTCCAGGAGGCCTGTAGGCGGTTTGACTTGTCGCCCGAAGAATGCATTTTTATAGATGATCGTCAAGAAAATATCCAGGCAGCACAAGATATCGGCATGCATGGAATCCTTTTTGAATCGCCTATGAAATTAATGGTCGATTTATACCGAGCTGACCTAAAATTCTAATGAATGTGGAGGAACAACCATGTCGCATTTAGCGATTCGCGGCGGAAAACCGGTGCGCGAAAAACCGTTTCCTGTTTGGCCGGTGTGGGGAGATGAAGAGATTGAATACCTTACTCAAGTCGTCAAAAGCGGCAAATGGGGGAGTCTGCATGGAAAAAAGACGGCCGAATTCGAGCGCCGTTTTGCCGACTATCAGCAGGCCAAACACGGCATTTGCGTTAACAGCGGAACGACGGCGCTGCGTATCGCATGCACGGCTGCAGGCATCAATGTCGGGGACGAGGTCCTGGTGCCGGCCTACACCTTTATTGCTTCGGCCTCGGCAGTTGTGGAAGCCGGGGCAATTCCTGTTTTTGTCGATATCGATCTGGAAACGTTCAACATCGATTTGGCTTCCGCAGAATCGGTGTTGACTGCGAAAACAAAAGCCGTCATGCCGGTTCATTTTGCCGGGCGGCCTGCCAATATGACCGAAGTAATGGATTTTGCCTCGCGACATGGATTGACGGTTATCGAAGATGCTGCGCAGGCCTGGGGCGCAGAGTGGGAGGGAAGGCGCGTTGGGGCCGTCGGCACTGCGGGCTGCTTCAGTTTCCAGTCGTCAAAAAACATCAATGCCGGAGAAGGCGGCATCATCGTTACCAATGATGATCTGGTGGCAAAAATGGCGCGGGCACACGCCAATTGCGGCAGAAGCGAAGACGGATTGTGGTATGAACATTTTTATTTCGGCGGCAATTCGCGAATTACCGAGTTTCAATCTGCCGTACTTTTGGCGCAGTTCGAGCGTTATGATGAATTAAAAGCGATTCGCCAGAACAACGTTGCTTATTTAAATCAAAGACTTAAAGAAATTGAGGGTATTAAAACCCTTGCCGACGATCCCCGCGTAACGTCGCATGCCTGTCATTTATATATATTCCGATATCAAAAGGAATATTTTGCCGGTAAAAACAAAACAGTTTTCATTGAGGCGATGCGTAAAGAAGGCATCCCTGCCAGTCCTGGATATTCGTTGCCGCTTTATCGCCAACCGGTTTTTATGAAAAAGGCGTTCGGACCGCGCGGAAAAGCAATCGATTTGCCGGTTGATTACTCTCAGGTTGTATGCCCCTCAGTCGAAAAAGCGTGCTATGAGGAAGCAATCTGGCTGACACAAAATGTGTTATTAGGAACGGAACAAGATATGGATTCCATCGTGGAAGCCATTGCAAAAATAAAACAGTATGCAGAAGAACTCGAATAATTCGTAATTTCAATTTATAAGGAGGAATTGTATTCATGGCTGCAATTTCTGAATTTCGTCGCGGCATGGCGATACGCTTCAACAACGATGTCTGGATTATTACCGAATTCCAGCACATCACCCCGGGAAACTGGAGGGCAATGGTTCGTACAAAGCTAAAGAATGTTAAAACCGGCCGCGTCATTGAAAATACCTTTCGGATGACGGACGAGATCGAAGAGGTTCGGCTGGAAAACAAGGATATGCAGTTTCTCTACAAGTCCGATAACAACCTGTATCTGATGGACACCGAAACCTTTGATCAGATATTTATCCCTGAGGAACTTTTGGGCGATCAGCTGAAATTCTTGAAGGAAGGGGAGACGGTGACGGTATCCTTCATGGAAGATGTTCCCATAACCGCCGAGCTGCCCATGACGATCAATTTCAAGGTGATAGAAGCTGAGCCCGGAGTTCGAGGCGATTCAGCCACCAATTTGATGAAAAATGCCGTTATCGAAACAGGCGCCAAAATTCAAGTCCCTCTGTTTGTTGAAGCCGGTGATATCATCAAGGTCGATGTGCGAAACGGAAAATACTTGGAGCGCGTCAGCCGCGGTTGAGAAAAAACTTTTATCGGCAAAAGAAAAACTTGACTATTTACAAAAAAAGGGATATATTAAAGAACAACAAAAGGTTGGGGCTATAGCTCAGTTGGGAGAGCGCTTGAATGGCATTCAAGAGGCCAGGGGTTCGACTCCCCTTAGCTCCACAAAAGGCGTCCTTGCGGGCGCCTTTTGCATTTAAGAACTCGACGGTTCTTTAGTTAGTATCCACGTGAACGGACAGAAAGCTAACGAGGAAAGAGAGTAAACTATGATTCCTGCCTACGATCCTCGCAAAATCGAAGCAAAATGGCAAAAGATTTGGGAAGACACACGTCTTTATAAGACTGATTTGAACAAGACCGAGAATAAACTTTACGTTCTCGTCATGTTCATTTATCCTTCCGGCGATAAACTGCACATTGGTCATTGGTATAATTACGGACCGACGGATACTTGGGCCCGCTTCAAGCGAATGCAGGGGTATAACGTCTTTGAACCGATCGGCTATGATGCCTTTGGACTGCCGGCCGAAAATTATGCTATAAAAGCCGGCATTCACCCGGCTGTCAGTACGGCGAACAATATCAAAGTTATTCGCCAACAGCTGAAAGCCATCGGCGCCATGTATGATTGGGACTGCGAGATCGACACCAGCCAACCCGAGTATTATAAATGGACGCAGTGGTTTTTTCTGCAATTATACAAAAAAGGGCTTGCGTATCGGAAAAAAGCCGCGGTAAACTGGTGCCCGAACTGCGGAACCGTTCTGGCGAATGAGCAAGTCATTGCCGGAAAATGCGAACGGTGCGAAAGCGAAGTCATTCAAAAGGATCTTGAACAGTGGTTTTTTAAAATAACCGACTATGCAGAGCGCCTGCTCGAAGGACACAACCGTATTCAGTGGCCGGAAAAAACCATCACCATGCAGAAAAACTGGATAGGCAAGAGCACCGGCGCAACGATAAAGTTTCCCATAGAAAACAGCGATGAGGTTATTGAAGTTTTTACGACAAGACCGGATACGCTTTTCGGCGTCACCTATATGGTATTGGCGCCGGAGCATCCTTTAGTGGAAAAGCTCACGACGCCGGAGTGCAAACCTGCGGTCGACGAATACATCCTTCAAACCCGTAAGACGCGCGAAATTGAACGGCTGTCGACGGAACGGGAAAAGACGGGAGTGTTTATCGGCGCTTATTGCAAAAATCCGGTCAATGGTGAACGTGTACCGATTTGGATTGCCGATTATGTGCTGCTGACTTATGGGACCGGCGCGGTAATGGCCGTACCTGCGCATGATGAGAGGGATTTTCAATTTGCCCGCAAATATCATTTACCGATTCGTAAAGTGATTCTAAAACCCGGAACCAATGAGGCTGATGTACTTGACGATGCTTATACTGAACCGGGCATTATGATCAACTCCGGGCAATTTACCGGTCTGCCGTCCGAAGAAGGGAAACAAAAAATCGTCGAGTTCTTGAAAGAAAAAAACTTGGCAGATTTTAGGGTTGCCTATAAGCTTCGTGATTGGCTTATTTCTCGGCAACGATATTGGGGTGCCCCAATACCTATCATCTATTGTGAAAAGTGCGGCGAAAAGCCGGTGCCGGAAGACCAGCTGCCGGTCAAATTGCCGGAAAATGTCGTTTTTACCGGCAAAGGCACCTCTCCGATTGCTACCGCAGAGGATTTTGTCAATACTCAGTGCCCGTATTGCGGCGGCAAAGCCAAGCGAGAAGTGGATACGATGGACACGTTTGTCTGCTCGTCCTGGTACTACTTGCGCTATCCAAATCCACATCTGCAGGATAGAGCCTTTGATCCTGAATTGGTGAACAAATGGCTGCCGGTCGACCAATATGTGGGCGGAGCGGAGCACGCTGTCATGCATCTCTTGTATGCGCGATTTTTCACCAAGGTTCTATATGACCTCGGTCTCGTCAATTTTGATGAACCGTTCACGCGACTGGTACATCAGGGAACCATTACCAACAACGGCGCCAAGATGTCGAAATCGCGCGGTAACGTGGTTAATCCCGATAAATTTGTACAACAGTACGGCTCCGATACGTTTCGGATGTACATGATGTTCATGGGTTCGTATGAAGAAGGAGGAGACTGGAGCGACGAAGGGATCGGAGGCATACATCGGTTTTTAAATCGAGTATGGAGACTCGTCCATACAATCATTCAAAATCGTCCCCAAGGGTCCGAGGAGAAAGAATATTCAAAACTATTGCGACGTCAACACTATACAATCAAGCACTGCACGCAGTCTTTGGAAAATTTTCACTTCAATACGGCGATCAGTCGAATTATGGAGCTGGTCAATGAAATGTATCTCTATATTCAAAATGTACCGGCTAAGGAGCAAAATGTAAAATTGTACGAAGAAACGCTGCCGACTCTATTGCGACTGATTGCGCCTTTTTCGCCGCACATGGCGGAGGAATTGTGGGAGGCTGCCGGAAAACCCTACAGCATTTTCAACGAAAAATGGCCTGCTTTTGATGAAGAGCTATTAAAGAGTCAAGTTGTCAACTATGGCATTCAAGTCGACGGTAAAATTAGAGGCCAGATAGAGATCGATGCCGATGCAGGCGATCAGGAGGTTATTTCTTCAGCCAAAGAAATCGTAAAGAAATATTTAGAGGGCAAAGAAATAAAGAAAGCCATGGTCATCGGCAAAAAGCTGGTTGTATTTGCTACCAAATAAACGATAAGAAACAACAAGGGGAAAAGAAGGGGAGGATTAAATTTTCAAAGAGGATAAAAAACGACGTTAATATTAGACATAACTTATATTATGATTGATTCAACCGATAATTTCCGTAATCATCGCGCGTGCTTTTTCTTTCAACGGCGTTACTTGAGGCGACCACAATATTTCCTCTAAATGCTGCCGCGCCGACTCTCGCTGACCAATCCGCAGCAGCGCCTGCGCTAAATAATATCTCGCTTTTAAATTATTGTGATTTTCGCGAAGCGCTTCGTCGAACAAGTGAATGCTTTCAACATATTTTCCTTCATAAAATCTGGCGATGCCCAAAATACTTAACGTTACGCTGTCCCGTTTTCCCAAGTCAATCGCCCGCTTGGCTGCTCTTCCGGCAGATTCCGCTTCGCCGAAAGTATCGTAAATGATGGCCGCCTGTTTTTGCAGTCGACCTTTTGTCGGCGACAATTTGATGGATTTTTCGATGAACGAAACGGCTTCTTCCTTTTTGGCCAATCTTAGACAGCAAACAGCTGCACTCGCCAGCGCATGATCATCGTTAGGTACGCTTTTTAGATACGAACGATATTTTTCAAGTGCCTCAGAAAAATCGTTGTTCAGCATGGCTTGTCGTGCCTGAAGAAGCAGCTCGGCTGCTTCTTGATCTATTTGGGGTTCCAGCGGCGTAGCAGATTTGGCGACCGGCAGAGATGCCAACGTCTCCTGAGCAAGTTGGCCCAATCGTCCCGAGAAATCCAACTTGATGACCGCTTTGTAGTTTCTCACGGCATTTTCAAAATCCTCCAACTGCTCGTATGCCTTGGCAAGTCCAAAATAAGCTTTGGCTTCTTTCGGTGAAATAAGAACTGCCCGCTCGAACGCCTTGACGGCCTCGGAATGCTTTTTCTGAAGATTGCTGACGGCTCCCAAATTGATCCAGCCCGGCAAATAATCCGGCTTGAAAAGCAAGCCGATTTTGATGTAATGCTCGGCCTGCTCGTATTGTTTCTGCTTGGAATAAAGACTTCCTAACACAAACGCGGCACGATAGTAAATGGGACAATGATCGAGCGCTTCTTTTAAATGATTCAGACCTTTGACATACTGCTTGGTTTCGATGAGCGCCAGCCCCAAATTGTAATGCAGATCGGGGTCATGAGGATTTTCACTGACCGCTTTACGCCACAGTTCAGCTGCTCTTTGGAATTCTCTTTTTTTAGCTGCTTCGATTGCCTCCTGATGCCAGGCTTCGCTGTCTTTACTCAGACATTCCGTCGACCATTTGATTTCGCCTTCCTCTTCATTAATACTCGCCTCAAAGCGGATTGCTGATCCACGGAACTGCCTATAAATAAATGAGTTAATCTTGTCTTCTTTCGCCGCATCTTCTTGCAGCGTAGGAAAAAAATTAACCAGCTGCTGAACGGAAAACTTTGCTGAAATAATTTTCAATTTATCGTTTGCCATATTCTTTGTTGCCGTCATTTTTTCAAGAACGTTAATTTAATCAGCAAAAGTTTTGCCATGATTAAGGGAATTTTTATGCATCATATCCTAATGGATTTTTCATCTGCCAGTTCCACATATCACGGCACATCTCTTCCAAAGTGCGTGTGGCTTTCCAGTTTAGTTCCCGTTCCGCTTTTGAGGGGTCGGCAAAGCAAATCGCCGCGTCGCCTGGACGCCTGCCGACGATTTCATAAGGGATTTTTTTACCGCTGACCGCCTCGAAGGTACGCACAACCTCCAAAACAGTATGCCCTTTCCCGGTGCCGAGATTGTAGATATAAAGCCCATTTTGGTCGGCAATTTTCTCCAAAGCGCGCAAATGGCCTATCGCGAGATCAACCACATGGATATAGTCGCGAACGCCGGTTCCGTCCTGCGTAGGATAGTCATTGCCGAAAACTCTCAGCTTCGGCAGTTTGCCGACCGCCACTTGGGCGATGAAAGGCATGAGGTTGTTCGGTATGCCCTGAGGATCTTCTCCGATTCTACCGCTTGGATGAGCCCCAACGGGATTAAAGTAGCGAAGAATGACGATTCGCCATTCAGAGTCCGAAGCATAAAGATCCCTCAGAATTTCCTCGATGAACAGCTTGGTTCGTCCATAGGGGTTAACGGCTCCAAGCGGGAAAGCCTCGGTAATGGGTGAGGATTCAGGATTTCCATAGACGGTCGCCGAAGAACTGAAAACCAATCGCTTTACGCCGGTTTGCTGCATGATTTTCAATAAATTGAGCGTCCCTCCCACATTGTTGCGGTAATATTCCAGAGGAATCTGCGTCGATTCCCCTACCGCTTTGTAACCGGCAAAATGAATTACCGCATCAATCTGTTCCTTGGTAAAAACCTCTTTTGTTCCGACTTTGTCCGTCAAATCGACTCGGTAAAACGTAACGTTCTTGCCGGAAATTTCTTTGATTCTGTCAATAGCCGTCAATTTGCTGTTGGACAAGTTGTCGAGGATGATCACCTCATAATGACTTGCCAACAATTCAACGCAGGTATGACTGCCTATAAATCCGGCGCCGCCGGTCACTAGAATTCTTTTGATTTCCTTTTCCACGATCTCTACCTTTTTGCTGAATCTTGTTTAATTATCTTTACCAACTCGCTTGATTGATCTTTTGTCGGAGCCGCAACTTGCGTCTTTCCCATTCGTAATCACAAATAGCATCGGCCTGGTCAATATTGACAAGCAACGAGAGCATTTCATACCGCTTTTCAACCTGTATCATGAGTTCAAGAGCTTTACGATAATCTTTTGCTTTGTGCTCGTAAAACTTGGCCAGTTCTATACAGGCAATTTTGCCAAGCTGTCTCGAGCTCAAAAGCTGTTCGAAAAGCATATTGGACTCTCGAAACCGGTTCATTCGCTTGAGCAAAAGAGCTTTTTCCAGCAACAAGCGTTCATTCGCCGAGGTCGATTCGTCAATCGAAACAGGGGCTTCAGGTAAAAACTGTAACGCATCCTCCTCTTTTCCTAATTGACAATAAATTCGGAACATCCACAGCGGATCGACATGCGAAAGATTAGTCTCTCTTTTTGAAACCCGGCCGAGATATGCGGAAAGAGCGGCAAGGCTCAAAATATCCTGAACATTATGACGCAAGACGTGTAAAATTTCTTGAAAATCCTGCGATCGGAGATAGTCAAAATACACTTGGGGAATCGCCCAGCCTGGGATGTCATTAACGCGGTTATAGCGGAGGATGTTTGCCTCCACATCTGCTAACGCGCAGGAAGGCAGGCTCTTTTTCCACAATCTTCGCACAGGAATCAAAAGATCGATGTGCGGTAAAAGCTCTAAATCGCGAGTCTCTTTTCGGTTCAAAAGTAATCGTGTTTTTATAAGCGGCAGGTCGAAACTTTTTCCATTGTAAGTAATGAGGCAATTGGCGGCTGCGATTTCATCGCTAAAAGCCTCCAGAAACGCCTCTTCATGGCAAAAGTCGTTCATGAGCAATTGTTTGACGACAAATTCATCACCGTCAAGACGGCCTATGCCGATCAAGAAAACATACGTCCCGGTCCCTCCGGCAACGCCGGTGGTCTCCGTATCGATAAACAAGAGGTCTTGCGCCGTCAAGTTTTCGAATCCTTTAGCTCCGGCCATAAACGAAAGGACATTTGAGTCGATCAGCGCCAATTCTGACAGTTGCACGTTGCCGTAGAAAAAGCTTAGAGGATAGCTCTTATTCCGAATGAGGAGCTTGTTAGATTGCTTTTCAACAGGATCGATCGCGGGCTGCACCGGTTGGAATGAAACAACAGCGGAAGCCGGATGTTGTTCGATGCCGGTTTTTGCAGAGCGCAGCTCGCGCAGCTTTTCCTTTAATGACTGCATTGCCCCTCATGTATACGAACGACATGCTCCAGAATCACTCGTGCAACGCTTTTAGCTTGATCGCCGATCTCTAAGGGCGGACCGACGCAGGAAGGGCATCCGTTCCTACAGTTGCATGACCGGAGCAGGTTTAAAGCAGCTGAGGCTGCAAGCGGAAAAATGGAAAAGAGCTTTTTGCTGAGGCCGATTCCGCCGGGATAATGATCCCAAAAATAGATCGTAGGCCTGCCGTTGTAGGGCGAACGAACCATCGGCAAAGCCGAAAAATCCTTGCGATCGCACATTAAGAAAAAGGGAAGAAGATTCTGCAA
>JAPDQV010000031.1 GCA_034505495.1 candidate division KSB1 bacterium
AGACGCCGATCGGAACCATGACCATGTTGTCCATGCTGTCGCCGAACATGTTGCCCTTTTTTTCGGCCACGCCGATGACCGTAAACTTGCGTCCTCCGATGCTGATGCGTTTGCCGATCGGATCGCCGGTGGGAAAGAGCACTTTCAGCACATCCTGTCCCAAAACACAGACGGACCGGCGATGCCGCACATCCGTTTCTGAGAGAAAGCGACCGGTCTCGGGCAAAACGTTCGAGGTCTCCATATAGTCTTCAGTGGTGCCGACAATGATGACGCCGTCCGCGGTGCGGTCGCGATACGACACAGGGCGCCGTGCATAGAGCGTCGGCGCAACCGCCACAGCCGTGGTCATCATCTCCTTCAGTTTTTGCGCTTCATGAACCGTCAGATTCGGTCGATTGCGAAAGGTGAACCATTCGCGACCGCCCATTATCCAAGGAAATTTAGAAACATAGAGCGTCGTTGTTCCGATTTTGGAGATTTCTGTAGCAAAAGCGCGGTTGAGGCCTTGAATGAGCGCCACAATCGTGATTACCGTCATCACACCGATGACAATACCGAGGGTCGTCAACAACGAACGCAGCTTGTAGGAGAGCAGAGCTCGGTAAGCGATCTTGACGCTTTCGCCGATATAGATGAGCCAACGTCTCATAAAGGGTGTTACTCCACGGCTTCGTCGCGTTCGATCATGCCGTCCCGCAGTCGAATAATGCGGTCCGAATGCTCGGCGATGTATTCTTCGTGTGTGACCAAGATGATTGTATTGCCGGCGTCATGCAGTTTTTCGAAAATCTCCATAATTTCCTCGCCGGTGCGACTGTCCAAGTTGCCGGTGGGCTCGTCGGCAAGAATGATGGAGGGGTTGTTGACCAAAGCGCGGGCGATGGCCACGCGCTGCCGCTGCCCGCCGGACAGCTCATTGGGTTTATGATGCATGCGGTCGGCAAGTCCCACACGCGCCAACGCCTCTTCGGCCAGTTTGCGCCGCTTGGCGGCCGGGGTTCCATTGTAAATCAAGGGCAGCTCGACATTGTGCAGCGCATCGGCGCGCGGCAGCAAATTGAAGGTCTGAAAAACAAAGCCGATTTCCTTGTTGCGAATTTCGGCCAGCTCGTCGTCGCTCATTTCACTGACGTTGATGCCGTTCAGCCGGTACGTTCCGCTCGTCGGCGTGTCCAAACAACCCAGAATATTCATTAGAGTCGATTTTCCGGACCCCGACGGACCCATTACGGCGATATATTCGTTCCGCTCCACCTTTAAATTCACACCCCTAAGCGCCTGTACCGCCACCGCACCGACTTCGTATATCTTGACCAGATCGTTCAATTCGATCAACATCGAGCCGTTCCTTTCTACTCGGATTTTTTCGCTTTGTCCGATTTACCTTCTTGTTTGATCTTTATCGGGCTCCCGTCCTTCAAGTCGCGCGAAATGGCCCGAAAGCTGCCGGACACCACTTTCTGTCCTTCCTCCAATCCGCTGATAATCTCGATATTGGCTTCGTCGCTGATGCCGGTCTTGACTTCGACCATTTTTACCTTACCGCCTTCAACCACAAAAACGACCTGCTTTTCCTCTTCTTTCTGCTTTTTTTCGTCCTTCTGGGAAGAAGGCGAAGCGGTTCCGGCCTCTTCTTTTTCCTTTTTTTCCGGCTTTCCAGCCTTTTTTTCCTTTTCGCTTCTCGTCGTCACACACTGAATGGGGATATAAAGCACATCATGCCGCGTCTCTGTGGTAATGTCGACGGTGCACGACATGCCGGGGCGTAGTTTGGGATGCTTGGTCAGGATTCCTACTTTGACTTCAAAATTGGTTACCTGCTCCTGGGTGCCGCGGTTCCGCGTGGTCGCCTCGTGGGCGATTTCCGTTACACGGCCTTCGAGCACCGTATCAGACAGGGCGTCCACTTCGATCCTGGCCGGATCGTCGAGCGACACCAGCACCACGTCGTTCTCATCGATTTCGGCCAGAACTTCCATGCGATCGAGATCGGCAATGGTCATGATGGGATCGGCCTGAAAATCCGATCCTACGGCGATTTCTCCTTTCTCTTTGTTGATTTTGGAAACGATGCCGTCCATCGGCGCGGTGATGCGCGTCTTGCGGATGTTGTCCAGCGCTTCATCCAAGCCGGCTTTTGCCTGGCGCAGCTGACTTTCCGCCAGCAACCGCTCGGCTTCGGCCGCATCGAGTTCAGCCTGCGAAACAAGATGCTGATCGAACAATCCTTTGACGCGATCATAATCGGCCTTGGCGCGCTTGAGCGACGCTTCCGCAGACATGACCGCCGACTCGGCGCGCGCCGCCAATGCCTCATAACGCTGCCTATCCAGTTCAACCAGCAGCTGACCCTTTTTGACCTGATCCCCCTCCCTTACATGGATGGAGGTAATTTCTGCCGAAATGCGCGCCGAAATGCGGACGTCCGTCTCCGGCTGTACATAGCCGGCGCCCGACACCGTTTTGACAATATCCCCCCGCTTTACTTCCGTGACCGTGACTTCGACGGCTTTGCCGCTGCTTTTTTTCAAATTGAGCACCGCCATGACGGCGATCAATATAATGAGGCCCAGCCCGATCAAAAGCTTCTTTTTCCCAGACATTCAAATTTCCTTTCAGTCGAATCAATTCTTCGGATTCAGCCAAAAACCGTAGCTGCGGACGAACTTGTTGTCCAAATAGACCTCCGCTACCCACTTTCCTGTCGGCGCCGTCAGGCTGGTATCCAACCACATGTAGGTCACCATCTTGCCGGTCTTGGATTCGAACGTCGAAGTTGCTTCGATGGTCTTGTCGTTAGGATCCACCCAAAGAACCTTCAGCTCATGCTGACCGGAGACGTTGACCCACGACAACCAAATGTAGATGACGTCATCGACAAAGAACTCGTTGTCAATGCCGACCGGGCGGCCTTCGAATACATTCGCGCAAAGGAAACCCTCAATGATTTCGGGATCCGTACTGCCGGGCTCCAATCCGCCGCCGCCTTTGCCTTCCGAAGTACTGCAGGCAAGGTAGAGAATTAGGGGCAGCAGCAGAAAGACAATAATCCGTTTCGCCATTACTCTTCCTCCCTTTATTCGATGATACCGATTGCCGCCGCAAGATAGGCCTGCGCAATCTGGGCATTGTATTGAGCGCTGACCAGCGCCTCCTGAGCCTGCACGACCATCAACTGCGCCTGCATGACTTCCAGCTCAGTACCTGCACCGACACGCCGCTTTTCCTCCTGCAGCCGCAGGTTTTCTTTGTAGGCGTTGAGATTTTCCTGGTTGATTTTAATCATATCCATATAGGCCTGAAGGGCGAGAAAGAACTCGTTGATGTCGGCCACCAGCAGCCGCTTTCTTTCCTTCAATTCTTCCAGCGCCTGTTGTTTTTGAATTTTTTGCTGCTCGACCCGCGCCTTGTTGGCAAAGCCTTGAAAGACGTCTAGGTTGATGCCGGCACCGATCGATGCGGTATAGTCTTCATCCAGCTTGCCGGTGTAAACGCGGGTAATGTCGTCGTTATCGCGATTGTAGCTCACCCGCGCACCGATCGAGGGCGCATACTGCGCCCTGGCGGACCTGACGCCGTACTCGGCGGCTTTGATTTGCTCTTCCAACATCTTGAGCTGCTCGTTGCGCTGCAGGGCAATTTCGACTGCTTGTTCAAAAGTAAAATCAGCCTGCACCGGCGCCAAGACATCCTCCAACGCAGCAATCGGAGTATCCGGCGCGCGTCCCATGGCGCTGTTCAATTCCGCCTTGGCAAACTCGACGGCATTTTTCTGGTTGATGAGGCGGCTTTTTTGTTCACCCAAATTGACCCTGGCCTGATAGATCTCGGCATTGGATTTCAAGCCGACGTTCATCATCGTTTCATTGTACTGCAGATTTTCTTCGGCATGCCTGACCGCCTCCTGATACACATCATAAAGCTTCATCGCCATAAGGACCTTAAAGTATTTGTCCTTGACGTTGGCGATCACCATATGACGTGTGTTAAGGAGTGCATGCTCATAAGCATTGCGAAGCGCTTTGGCCTGCCGAATCGCATTGGCCGTCAAACCAAAATCATAGATGTTTTGGTTTAGGAATATCGACGCACCATAATTATTCCTCTCGGTCTGGCTGATGGTTACGCTTTTTTGTTCATAGATGTAGCGACCGGTTGTCGGATCGACACCTACAGGCGTATCCTGGAGAATGTTGCGTCTGCCTTGGATCCATTTTCCAAAGGTAAACGAAGAGCCGATCTGAGGCAGCCACGCCGAACGCGCCAAGACGATCTGCTGCTCCGCATTGCGCATCTGCAGCTCGGCCGAACGCAATGAATAATTGTTTTCCAAAGCGATGCGGACGCACTCTGCAAGCGTCAGAGTCTGTGCCTGTGCCGTGATAAAACCTAAAAAGATGAATGTCGCACTAAGTGCTGAAAATCGTTTTTTCATACCAGCTCCATCTTTCTATTAGATATCAAGCTGCTAAAATCCGAAAGCGGACTGCATTGCCGCCGCGCCCAAAAAGTAAATCAGGAAAAAGAGCGCGGTCCACGGCCAAACCTGCTGCGCTTTTTTACCGGTCATCACTGCAATACCGATCGTGACCAGGAAAAAACACCAGATATTGAACAGATCGAATTGCGCCAATAGTTTGTAAATAAAAGAATCCTCATTGGAAAGGATGACGGCCGGTGAAAAATGGACGTTGATGCTCTCTTTTGCCGTCATGATCGGCGCCTTGATAAGCATGCCCACGGCGACCACCAGCCAGCTGTAGGCGGTTACGCTCAACATTTGTACATAGCGCACATTTCCGGCTAAAATGACATTGGCAACAAAGAGCCACAAAGCGGCGATAATAAAAAAGGTCGCCGTCTGGATCAACACCGCCGGTACAATCGTCATGACCGCGCCCATGTTTCTGGTCCGTTCGAGCGCCTCATCGATTTGCTCCTGCGGCAAGCCCTGCTTTTCCATGGTTTCGACTATTTTTTCTTCCTGAATTCTTTGCGTCAGCGGCCGCATTATCAGCGTGCCGGCAATTGTCAGAACAAGAAAAAGTACAAATGGAACATACCATAGTGACTTTTCTTGCTCCGCTTGAAAGGCGGCATGCGGCGCTGCAAAGGCATTAATCACACGACTCACCGAATTCATCGTTTTCTCTCCTTTTTGATGACGGTTCAAGGACGTGACAAAATAGGAAAAGTTTCACCTCGGAATTAGCTTTAACGATATTAAAATTTATCGAATATAAACAGAGGCAAGTTTTTTATTCGCAGGATGTCTGACCTTTTTATTGACAAAATCACTTTGTCAAAACATGAATCTGATCTATGAATCTTCCCCCAAAGACGGCAGCGGCGGCGATTTCGGCCGCCGCTGCTCAAATCCTGTGTTAAAAATAGATCGAAAGGGTGTACTGATGGACAGAGTTGAGGAGGCCAAAGTCTTGATAGGCATAATCCAAAGAAAGGCGTGAATTTCCCGAATGAAATTTGATGCCCCCGCCGAAGGTCAACCCCAACGTATCTTTGTCATAATTGAAATGGTGGCCTGCCCGCAGGGAGAATAGCGAATTCCATTCGTATTCAAGTCCGAGATTTGCGCGCAAAAAGTGATCAAGAGGATCGTTGGCATCGGCAATCAGCGTAAATCGATGTTGTTGGGAAACAAAAAGCTCGCTTGTGCCTCCAACGATGTCCATCATGATGCCCATCCGAAAAATCATCGGCAGAGGCCAATCAAGCGTCGCGAGTCGGCTTTTGGTGTTCCGATTGCCGGCCAGCTGCGGGTTGGTGTCCGTTGTCGCCGACAGGTCAGGGCCGTCGAGCCGCATTTTGCCGCCGAAATTGGTTACGGCCATGGCCAGACGAATGCCGTAGAGTCCGGTATCGAATTGAGAGCCGATGTCAAACGCCAACGTGCTCGCCGATTCACGGTAGATGGCCTCCCGCACCATTTTTAGGGTGACGCCGACGGTTAAACGATCGGTCAACCAACGGGCATAAGAGACGCCCAGAACCATGCCGTTGTAATCATAATAGGTGCCGGTACCGTTCGGCTGCGCGATGGTCGTGATCTCGATCGGATCGGTGGTAATAAACATGCCGGAAAATCCGAGCGTGGATACACGGTCCACCGGCAGCGTCAATCCGATAAAGCTGTAGGTGATGTCGGCAAAATATCTGTTGTAAGTGCCGCCCAGCGAGCGCTGCTGAATGCGGCCGATGCCGGCCGGATTCCAAGCCATGGCATAGACATCTTCCGAAGCGGCGGCATAGGCGCCGCCCAGCGCCGCACCCCTCGCTCCGGCCGGTATCTTGAGAAACTGAGCCATCGAAGTGCCGACGCGCGAAAACGGCTCGGGAAAAACCGCCTGTGCCGTCACCAAGACGGCGGCGATGAGCGATATGGCTTTGTTCATGCTCTTACTCCTGCTGTTGATGAGCTCGAAAAGCTCTCCGATCTTTGCCGCTTTTACTAACGAATGACGGCAAACTTGCCGATCTTTTTCCTGCCCTCCGGCGTCTCGACCACATAAACGTAAAGCCCGGCCGCGATCTCTTGACGATTGACAGTCCACAAATTCCAATCTTCGGTGCCGCTGCCGGGACTGTCGTCCGGTGCCCAATGCTGCAGCGTGTTCACCTTTTCGCCGGAAAGCGTAAAAATGTGAATGGTACACCGTCTCGGTAAATTGGTAAATTGAATTTTAAGATGATTGGGGTCCGTCTCCCAATATGCCGATACAATATAAGGATTGGGAACGACGCGAACATTGGCCAACGGATCCGTGCTGTTCGGATCGACCATCCAGTGGGTGGTAGTGAACTCGAAAACATCATCGGCAGACAGAGGTTTCCAGGTGGTGATAAAAAGCGTATCGCCGTTTGCCCACGGTTTGTTGGCGCGGACGTATACTGAATCCGCCGGAATAATGGTCGTGTCGGAGACAGTCTGGTTTGTCTGGGGATCGACTGTGGTCGTAATGATTGTATCCGGCGGAAAAACGATCCACTGATCGCGATCGTACCAAGTAAAACTCAGCCGCCAAGTACGATCGCCGCGGGGAATCTTGCCGGACGGCGTCTGCAGAAACGTGGCGTTTTCGATAAAGCCGATATAGTCTTTGCTGCTGAATACTCCTTTCGGCTCTTCATCCACATCCATCCACAGGGCACCGACCGGAACCGCTTTCTGTTTTCCCGCCGTTACATCGAAAGCTTTGAAGGGGACAGGAATCCGTTCAATGGCGGTGCCGCTCACCTTATAGGCTGAATCGGGAAAGCTTTGGTTCCACACCAGCATATAGTCGCGGGGAAGAGCGTTCGCCCATTTGTCAAAAGTAATCTTGTAATCGCATGCTCCCGTCCATTTTGCACGCCGGAAATAGGGGCGTTTAGTGATATTTGTTATCTTGAGCCGCAGCCCGTCAAAGATGGGAGCGTATTCGGTACCGTTTATGAGCCCGCGGTTTATGCTGTCGATCGTCGCTGCAACCCCGATCGCCTCCCCGTCCAGGTGCAGGATATGAGTGTCAAAAACCGGTGCCCCTGTCGCATCGGTGAACATATACTTGCCGGTATTGATATCCAGAACGTTATAGGTCAGAACCGTTTCTTTTTTGACGACCATGGTGTCGACAAAATAGTCATACAGCACCACAGTTTTTGTGCGGCCGATCAGCGTATCGACGGCCGTCGAATCCAGGAATGCTTGAGTCCTGGTTATCGTCGAATCTCGAAAAACGATCTGATAGGTATGACCGGTAATCTGATAAGGATCGACGACTTCGATCGATATTTTCGCCAATCCGTTACCTTTCACCTTTCGCAGGGTGCCGTCGAATGCCGTATCGACCTTTACGTCGACAAAGTCGCTGGCGCGCGGCTGCGGCGTCACTCTTACAAACTGTGGTTCCGCTTCACTGCTGCCCTTAAAGTTCTCCAAGGATTCCAAGTTGAACTGAAAGCGGAGCGGATTGAGAAGCAGGTTGTCCTTATCGATGCCGTAATCGTAAGCCGTTACGGCGTAACAATAAGTTACGCCGTCTTCGACATCATAGTCGGTATAGCTGTGGAATAGCCCGTCTTTGTCTTCACCCTTGTCGACCTTATCATTACCAAGATAAATCCAGGGCGCAAATTTATCCCTACCGCCGATGCCGTCGATGAGATCACACTGAGCAATCGGCCGCCAGCCGCGAACATTGCCCTGTTCGTCGCGAATCAGATCCTTTTCCGGGTTGCCCCAGGTCTTGCCGTTGTCGGTGCTCTTGTAGACACGATAGCCTTCGAAATCCTGGTAACCGGTCATAATGTCGCGATAACGCTCCGAGCGGCGATCCCAATAGAGAACGACTTTATTGCGTTTTTGGCCGGTTTTATCCGTATAGGGTTTAACCACTGCGTTTACCTTCGGTGCTTTCGGCGGATCGGGGCCTTGATAGTTATTGTCGTACATCAATTGGGCAATTTCGGCGTTCTGTTCCAAGTCCAGCGGACTGTCCCCCATGATGATGGCAAACGAGGCGTTGACCGATTCGCCGACGGCAAGATCGAAAGGACCGGCCGAAGCGATGCAGACGCAGTCGAGGCCGTTGGGGTAATCCGCCATCAGATCCTCGAGCGAGTTAAAATGGAGGTTTTTGCCGCTTCCGGGATGCTTGTGCCAAAAGTACCAGTCTTTTTGCGACTCGGTGAGGCCGGTGGTATCGCCGCTCATGACGCGGAACATGGCTTCTTCGGCGTTTTCGGCAATTGGGGTCTGGCCGTCGCCGATAAATGGCCCCGAGGATTCCACAGCGCGCACACCGGGACGGGCATACCAGTCGAACCAATGCCAGTCGGTCATCCCGAGTTTTTCGCCTTTGCGGACATCGATCACGCCGTCGCCGTCCAGATCCAGGTCGCGCGCTGCCGGCGGCGAATCGAGAAATTTAATTGCTGAATAAGCCATGCCGGTCAAATTGCCGGACTTGTCGTCCAAATCCCAAATGTAGGCAAAATTTAGGCGGCGATTGTAGGCCATCATGTCGTCATCGTTTGTACGGCCCGCCAGGCTTCCTTCAGCCGTTTTGTTATAGGCATCGACGTCAAAGTAAAAGCCGACGTACATGTCGCGATAGTTCCACCCCTTGCCGTTATTGGTATAATCGATGTATTTACGATTTTGCTCAATATAGCCGATCCGGTCGGATCTGTTGATGAGTTTGACGGGGAAAAAAATAATGTCCTCGGCAAAAGAGCGGCCGTAGGAAAAGCCGGAGCATTGCACTTCGATGCCCATCGCATAGCCTTGATTAGGATCAACGTCGCGAATCGCCCAGCGGTCGTCGAAAGCCATAAAAATGTCACAGTCGGAGAAAAACGTACCGGGAATCTCTTGACCAAATGTGGGCGAGTTGGGATTCGGGTCGCGCGCCCAGGGACCGGGCCAAAAATGCCAGACTTTGTTTTCTTCATCATAAAAAGCCCTGAGGCTGTCGACCACCGCTTTTTCTTTATCGGTCAAATCGGCATACGGTCCGGAAGGGCTCGGCATCCATTCGCCTTCACGCGTGTAATAGCCCGTCGGCCAACTCAGGGGCTGATCGCTGGTCGCCAATAGCGGCGTCCGATCGTTGATCGGCGCATAAGCCGCGTACTCGGGCACCTGCGAAGCGATCACTTGGCCTGAATGCAGTCTGCCGCGATGATCCTTTACCGGCATCCAATCGGGACGCGTCAGATTGGAGGTGCGGTCGAGAATTGATTCCGAAACCGTCGGCCCCCACCAATAGAGGCTGTCGGGAATTTTGGGATGCGGCCGATAAGACCAGGGGTACTTTTCCTTTAATTCCTGCGGAGAGTTGTTTCGCGCTCCATTCACGCCGACCAAAAGCCCTACAGACGCCAAATATTGGAAACCTTTGTACAATCCTTCGGGATTAGACCAGTTCGAAAAATCGTGACCAACGAATTTTCCCGTGTTGGCGGTCATGGTTTTCAGCTCTCCCTTGAGCAGGTAGCCTTTGGCTCTGTGGGCAATGGCCTCTTCCGGCTTTTCGGCGAGAGAAGAGCTGCTCTTTGCCAAGGAGCTTGGCTCTTTGCCGGAAGCATGCGGTCTGCGGACGTCCTCTGCCGCCGCGCCGACCCAGAGCGCCAACCACATAAAGCATACCAGTTGTATAGTCCTCATAACATCCTCATTGCTTGCGATTCACGGTTTGTTCATCGACTTCCGTGACGATCAGAACTCGATTTCCGTGTAAAACTGAATGCTGCGCCGCGGCCCGTAAAAGAAAGGCTGGTCATACACCGTCAACGAGTTCAGACCTGCCGCAATCCGATTATTGGCACGTCGGCCGGGGTCGTTCGGCTTGCCGGTTTCGTTGTAGACATCATAGACATTCTTTTTGTCAAAAAGATTATCCACCTGCAGACCGATTTTGAACTGAAACCGGCTAATCGGGATGATCTTGTGCCAGCTGAGCGTAACGCTGTTGATCCAAGGCATTCTTTCAGAGTTGGTTTCCTGAGGAATGCCCTCGATGGTCGGCGTATAAGGCGCTCCGCTTTGTGCGAAAAAGATGAGATTTAATAGCGAATTGCCGAGCGGATAAAAACCGAATATTTTGGGTCCGTTACGCTTGCCGAAACGATAGGCCGCCAATGTACTGAAATCGTGCGTGCGGTCGTAGCTCATAAGAATTTCCCGCTTGGGCATGGTTTCCGGGGTGTCGGTGTTACGGTAGCCTTCCCACGGATCGGCGCGGTTTGCCTTGGCCACAGAATAGGTGTACATGATACGGGCGCTCCACGGCGTTTTGAGCGACACTTTTTCGACCGTCACGTCGATACCGCGCGCGGTACCGTAATCGATGCCTTTGCTGATCGTATAGCTGAAAGGAAAAGCCGGCACGCGCTCGGTCGCATCGAGCTCGCTGTACTCTTTTGACCAGCCGACGAGGCTCACGGCCCACTCGTCGGCCACTTGATTTTTGACGCCGAATTCGTATGCCGTCAGCTTTTGCGCGCCGATCAGCGGATTGCCGACAATCGGCGACCAGGTCGTCAAGTCACGCTGACTGTTCAAATAAATATTGCGGTAGATCGGCAGCTGATGAAAGATGCCGTAACCGAAAGTGAAGGTGGCCTTGTCAGTAATGACATGCGAAATGCCGATGCGCGGACTCCAGCGGTACTGGGTTTTGGTCCGAACCAAGGGACTGGTGGGATCGTTGGGATTCGACCAGGCTGTAGTGTTATAATTGTTCGCATCGAACCGAAGTCCTACGTTGATGGTCATGTAGGGATATTCGATTTTATCCTGCACGTAGCCGGCAAATTCATAGGGATATTTGTGGTAAAACTCTTTGTAGGGCGTCTGCAGCCAAGGGAGTTGGATTTCGTCGAAAAAGAGATTATGCTGCTTTCCGTTTACGCCGAATTGGATTTGATGATGCCGGTTGATTTGGCTCGTCAAATCGAAGCGGGTTTCAAAAGTTTCCGCGTAGGAACGATGAAAATATCTACCGGACCCTTCGATGACATAGTCATAATAAGGTGCCTCGTAACGCCAGCCGTTATATTGCCAATAGTCGAGCCATTTCCCCTTTAAAGGGAAAACGGCCGGATCGGGATGCACATTCGGATCCAGCTCTGCGCCGTCCGGCAGCTCATCGCCGTCATAATCGTCGCGCATCAGGGTCAGGTTTTTTTCAAAGTCGTCCGGATAGCCGTCGCCGTCGCTGTCTTTCGGCTTTTGATCCGGCTTGCGAGGATCGGTATGAAGCCGCGTCTCCACCCAATCGGGGTAACCGTCGCCGTCCAGATCGTTGTTGCGCACCAAATAGCGCCGCATTTGAAAAAAGCGCGATGCCCGCAACGTGTAAAAGGTCTTGCTCGAAAGTTGATGCGTCCACTCTAAATTCTGCCGGTCCGAATTGAGCAGTGTATAATTCTTGCCTTCCGGGTAATACCGGAACATGATCGATTCGCCGGAGTTGCCGTACAGCATCATGTCGGTAGAGACAACCCAGTTCGTAAAGACCAGCTTTTGCGTCGGACTCAGTTTCCACGCCAGCTTTCCAAATACATCCCAAACATACTCGTGCCCCAAGGCGTCCCATCCTTTCTTGCGGTCAAGAGGGTCGGAATGGTCATTGGGGTCATTCGGATTATAGGGAGGGACGATGTTTGCAACCGGATTGTACGGATGATTTCCAGGAATCGGACCGTCGGTCCACACTTTGTCGTCGAATTCCAACACTCGGCCTTTTTGCCGCGTCGATTGCCCGGAAATGTAAAACGAGAGCTTGTTTTTTGTATACGGCACCGGACCGCCGAAAGCACCGGCAAAGTCTTTCAGCCCCTGCAGGTACATGGGATAAAGAAAGCTGTTCGTCTTGCCGGCAATGAGCGAGCCGCCGATCTCCGAGGTTTGGTAACGAAAGACACCCTCGTACTTTTCGAAACTGCCGGTGCGGGTGATCCAGTTTTGCGTGCTCGACATCGCATCGCCGTATTCGGCACTAAAGACGCCGGTTTCGGTGACCATTTCTTCGATCGCATACTTGTTCAGACGCGTACCGTTGCCGATGCCTCCGTAAGTCGGATTCTTTAGGTACATACCGTCAAAGACATACCCTATCTCTCCCGAGCGGCCGCCCCGCACGTGGATTTGCTCCACACCTCGCTCGGCAAAGCCGGGTATACCGTACGACTGATAGTTGATGGCCACAACCCCCGCCTGCAGGGCAAACATCTGCGACAAGTTCTGCACCGGAGCGCTGCGAATTTCAGCAGCCGAGATGACCGTCTTTTTGACCGTAACATCCTTTTCCACCAAAGGTCGTTCGGCTACCACCTCTACCGTCTCTCCTTGGATCACTTCGACGCCGAGCTGAAAATCGACCGTCGTCGTTTTATCCATATTGACGATCACCTGGGTCTTGATGACCTTTTGATAGCCGATCATGCTCGCTCTCACACTATAAACACCGGGCGGAACATTGATGATGAGATAGTTGCCCTCCGCATTCGTGGCAGCGCCCATTGTCGTGCCGACGACCACGATGTTACAGCCCGGCAGCGGCTCTCCGGTCTCCTTGTCGGTAACCTTGCCGACAATTTTTCCGACCGTGCCGGCATGCAAAAAATCGGCGGCAGCGAAAAACACCCACATCCATAACACCAGTGAAGCGGAACGCCTCATAACAACACCTCGCGGTAAAGTGGGTTAAAATGAGATGCGGCGCATCTTTTGAGGCGCCGCATCTCTTCGACCTTTATTGTAAAAAGATCATTTTGCGCGTTTCTTGAAATTCTCCGGCAGAAAGCCGATAAAAGTAGACACCGCCCGGCAGCTTGTCAGGGCGCCATTCGAGGCGCCGACTGCCGGCTTCCATTTGTTCGTCGAACAGCACTGCGACCTCCTGTCCCATAAGATTATAAACCGCCAGTCGCGCGTGTGCTGCCCGCGGAAGGGTGAATTGAATAACTGTGGAAGGATTAAAGGGATTGGGATAGTTTTGCGTCAGTTCAAAAAGCAGAGGGGCATTGCCTTTTTGCGCTACGCCGACGGGAACGTATTTTCCCTTTCCGCGCACCGGAATGCCGGCATTTCCTTCGTTCGGGTCGTTGTTGGGCAAAGCGACAAAGCTGTCAAATTCACCGTCATAAAGAGGACGAAAAACGATTTCAATTTCGCGGCTTTCGCCGGGAGCAATCATAAAGCTCGCGGGTGAAACCGAAAACGACTTTTCGCCGCCGAAGGCGTTAATGATCTTGAGGTCCTGATCTCCTTCGTTTTTAATAACCACCTTTTTGCGTGCTTCTCCGGCATCGCCGATGTCGCCGAAATCGACGATGCCGCCGTAAGTGCCTGTCTCAATAGTGATCTCAGGACCGAAAAAGATTCGCTCATCTGAAAACAGCGAAGTCGGACACTCCCAATAAACGATGTCGGCGGTGGAGACTTTGGTGTGATCATCACCGGCGGCGTCGCCGATGGCGCGCCCCGGGACCGGCGAGTCCTGATAGAGCAGATGCAGTTTGCCGCGTGGATTACGGGGCGACAGAGCTACGAACCTTAGATCGCGATGCCAGTTGTCTTTGTCGGGGGTCAGCTGCACCGGCTTGGACCAGGTTTTGCCGCCGTCTTTGGACTTTGAACCCCAGATTTTGCAGTAACTCAACGGCCCCCAACTGGTTTTTTGCTGATCGATACCGTCCTCAGGTTTCACCGTATCAGCTTGAGAAGCACGGACAAAAACACAATAAAGCGTTCCGTCTTCATCGACACCGATTTGCGGCGCAGACAACACGTTGTAGCCGCCGCCGGCATAAACACCCTGCAATTCATCAACCTTTTCGATGGTCGCGATGCCTGTCGAAGGACTCCAATGCTTGATTCGGAAACCGGCTTCCCAATGCACAGAATCGCCGTTGAGGCCGCGATAGTAGGGAACTCGCCAACGCACACCACGACCGCCGGGATAGTAGCTCATGCCGCCCGGCGTCTTGGCTTCAGCCCAGACAATGTGCGGCTCGTTGTTGATGTACATGAAATCAAGTTGCCGCAACGGCCGGCTTTGGATATTATATTCTTCTTCCCAAGCGGCGATCAAGGTGTCGATGGGCACATTGGTGTCTAAACTGTCATACCGAACGACTATATCGTACTGTGGGGGGAAGCTGACGGAATCGGTCGAAATGATCGGCTTGTTGCCGATGATTGCCTTCGGATCCTTCCAGGTTTTGCCGCCGTCAAGGCTTTCGAAATAGATGACGTCATGTGCATAGTTGGGAATAACAATGCCGATCTTGTTCTCCGTTTTCGGGCCGTCCAAACAGGCTTGGATTTGCTTTTCAATGTCCAGCTCTTTGGGCAGAGTTTCATCGAACGGCTCCAACGGGATGGCGTATGGGCCGGGGACAATGCCGATGGGCGTCGACCACTTGGCACCGCGGTCTTCGCTGCGAAAATAGATTACGTTATCTTTGACGTTGTTTAAAATGTCTTCCTCGACGCCGCTGCCGTCGCTATAGTTCGTAGCAACCACATGCCAAGCGCCGGTTTTATCGACGGCAATATCCGGCCAAGTTGGATTGTACGCCGGCTTTTTTGTGCCTTCTTCCCAGACGAGAAATTCAGTAAAAAAGCCGAATCCGGCCATAAAGTCAGCCCAGACGCTGACGCCGCTGCCAAAGTGGGAGACGGCTATGGCCGTATTGGCTGCATCAACAGCCAGGGAACCATATCCGGAGCGTTTGGTCTCGATCGGCACACCGGTTCCATGCACCCAGGAGGTACCGTCGAAAAAATTATAGTACATTCGTCGGTTCTTCCAGCCGACATTAGCCTCGGCAATGTCGCCGAACATCCATTCTGCGTGAATGGTTTTCGATGCCGCATCCCAAATAATTCGTTCGTGCAGAATGCCGTTGGTCTGGTAGTTGTAGGCGGTCTTGCCGATGACCTTTCCCTGCGGTGGAATGCTGCGGTTAAAAGACAAAACAGAATAGTTGCGAAAATCCGCAGGAAGAGCGTCCTTTTCCGCCTCCGGCCATATCGTCGGAGCGTTATTCTGAGTCGGCACAGATACCCGATTCTCCCCAAAAGTTGCTACGGTTAGAATCAGGATGAACATAAAATGTTTCACAAGGCTCATCCTATGACTCCTCTCCTCTTTTAGAATACAATGTTGAATTATTTTTCTTGCGGCATTACTTAGAAAGATTTAATCAAAAAATCAAGAAAAAAAGTAATCCAAGGTAACAAAGTTACATTGTTCGGTTAATATTTTTTCGTTATCTTTGCAAAGACTTTAAGATTTGGAAACCAAAGCGATGATTAAGCTTAGATTTTTGCCCGTTTGGGTTTTAGGATTGATCGTTCTTCAGTGCCGACAGGATGTGCCGATCGCCGACAAATGGATCGAACTGAAATCCAAACAGGATGCGGAATTGGAACGCACGTTCAGAACCGTCGGCAAAGGGGTCGGGCCGGTCACCTGGTGGGCGGGCGGCTATATGTGGGAAGGCGGGAGTTTTGAGATTGCCTTGATCGATGTCCGCAAAAACAAAGTTATTTTGCAAAAAATTTATCGATACGGGGACACCAAAACCGGCAACAGCGAGATGCCGCTCTTTAAATGGTGGCATGCGGAAGAAAAAGACCGCATCATTTTGCAGGCAGGACGTGTCTATCGCATGACACTCAAAACACGTAATCTCGCTCAGCCCGGCGCCGGATGGGGATTATGGCTCTATCCGATCGGTGAAGAGCCGAAACGGCATGAACCCCCCAAACGCTAAGCTCTTGCCGTCAACGCAGCAGCAGAATTTTATGGACCCAAAAGCGATCGTTCGTTTCGAGACGGCACAGATAGATTCCTGAAGCGGCTTCATGACCCTCTTTTGTCAGTCCGTTCCAGACTGCTTTATATCGGCCGGCCGGTTTATTCCCCTCCGCAAGCACCATTGTTTCGCGTCCCAGGGCATCGAGAATCGTCAGGCGAATATGCGTCTCCTGCGGCAGTTCATAGAGGATGCTGACTGCGGAGTTGAAGGGATTCGGATAAGCTTGAACCAGACGGGCATCGAATGGCAGTTCTGTTTTATTAACAGCAATATGAGTGCGAATAGGCAAAAGCTCGATGTCGTCGATGAACCAGCCCGGTCCCGTACCGGCATCGTTGGAAATCAGACGAAAACGGATAAGGACTTCTTCGTGACCCGGTCCGGTAAAATTGTTCAGATCGAATTCCGCTTTATAATATTTGGCAGCCGCGCCGGTTATGGGCGGCGCCAGAGGAATCCATGTTCTGCCGAAATCTCGCGAAGCCTCGACCAGACCGTAATCTTGATCGCTGAAACCGTAAAACATCCAGACGGAAAGCGTCGCCTGCGAGAGACGGGACAAGTCCAGACCGTATTTTAACGTCAACGACAGATCGGCATTGGCAGGATAGTTAAAGCCGTTTTCGGTTCGATTATGGGCGCCGTATCGCCCGGACCGCATGCGTACCGTTTCCAAATTCCAGTCGCCGGCGCCTGTCTCCCAATCGTCGAGTCCGCCTTCGAAACCTTCGAATCCCAACAGCAGCTTGTAAACCGGCGATTTACCGCGCAATCGATAGGGCGAGAGATCGCAGATGCTGAATTGATAATACAGCGTGTCGCCGAAAGAAAAGTTGCCGCGGAGCCGAGTGGTAAACAAGTTATTGTTTCCAAGGACGGGAACGGCGCTGTCGGGCAAAGTTGAGCGCGTCCAAAAATAGACTCTGGCCGTGCTTTCATCTACGCCCGAGGCATCCGCAGCAGTCATGGCGACAATAGGATGGAGGGCCAGGCTGGATGCTTTCGGATTCGCAGCGGCAACCGTCGGCGGCTGGGCGGTTAAATTCGCCCGCAGCAATTTGATCGGCGAATAAAAGCCGTCCTCGCTGACGGCCTGGACGCCGTATTCGATGATGGTTCCGTTCGGCTGACGCGGCAGATCGACGAAAAAGGTCGTATCGCTGACCGCGGTCATTTCGAGGCGGGAAAAGACGTTTTCGTTTATCTTTCGCCAAAAAAGATAGACACGGCTCGGCTTTCGGCTGCCTTTAACAATGGCGCCTATGTACATATCCTGATAATAGCTCTCTATATTTTGAAGCGGTTCGACGCTCACCTCCAGACCGGTGAAATCGGCAATGATCCGCCTCATCAACAATTGTCGAACGGAATCCGAAAGGACGTTCTCCAATCCTCCGAAGGCAAAATGGATAATCTTATGATTGAGCTGTGTGTAAGAAACGGCGCCGCCGCGGTTGTCCGGATAGGCAAAGATCGCCTGTCCGCCTCGGATCGGTTCGACAACATCCGGCGAATACTCGCGCCACTCTTCGGGGGGAGAGGAAACATAAAAGCTTAGGCCGCGGCTGATCGGCGAAGTATCCAGTCCCTTTATTTGCCGCCAGGATGTTGCGTCTTCCAGGTACTGGGCGTGGAGATGAGTTTCATAGAACGATTTGGCGTCGAAACCATTCTGGCGATATTGATTGTAGTAACCCCGCTGTTGAGCATCTTCAGCCGTCTGCAGCGCTGATAAATCCCAGGCAATATTTTCACCGCTAATGAAAAGCGTTCTCTTTTCTCGAAGAAAAGAGATCAGATCTTCACGGTCTTCTCCGTTCAAGGTGGGCAAAGCGTTGGCGCAAATCCACATGACAAAATCATAATTTCGCAGGCGCGCGGCAACTCGACCCTGTACCTCCCGATCCCATCGATCATACGGCATTCCAAGCGAATCAAGAAGCGCCTGGTAATATTTTTCAACTTTTTCGCTGTTGCCGTCGTCATCGACAACGAGGAGCTTGGCTTCGACTGCCAGAGTAAAGCTCATCGTCTGCTCATAATCCCCGGATCTGGCCGTCAGCACAAAAGGGATGTTATGCGGAAAAGAGTCCTCCGAAAGTTTGATCCTAAAGAAAGGCTGAGTGGTTTCAACGAAATTGGGGCGATCGGCGAAACTCGGCAGCTGGGAGAAAAAAATTCTGCCGGTGATGATGGAGACGCTCGGGTCTTCGGTCGTAAGCAAGAGTTCGACATTGTGCGCAGCAGCCCAATTGTTCGTCAAACGGATCAACAAATCGACCGTTTCACCGACATTCAAGCGTTGGTCATCGTTGCCTGTCCCCATATCCTCGACAGAAATGCGAGTGATGGCGAGATCCGGCTTGGAAGCAAACGGCTCCGAGACGGCGCGATAGGCGTTCACACGGCCGTGTCGGCCAAGAAGTCCTGCGTATCTCGGATTGACCGAATCGATATCATCTGCAGTGTCGACGACGTGCATCAAGACCTGCGCTGGCGACCAGTCGGGGTGGACAGCCCGCACCAGCCCTGCAACGCCGGCGACGATCGGCGCAGCCATCGAAGTCCCGCTTAGAATGCCGTAACGGTTGCCCGGAAGGGTTGAAAAAACATCGCCGGGTGCAGAGACTTTGACCCAAGAACCGTAGTTGGAATAAGAGGTCTTTCGATCGCCCGCATCGACTGCGGCCGTCGATAATACCCAATTCTCCACATCCGGATAGTAGCCGATGTTCGAATTGTTGTTACCGGCGGCTTTGACAATAACCAGACCGTTCTCGAAGGCAAAGCGCATCCAATCGCGCAGGGCATAATCGTTGCCGATGGCGCCGAAACTCATGTTGATGATTGAGGCTCCATTATCAACTGCATATTCTATGGCCTTCAAAGCGGATGAAGTGGAAATCGATCCGCCTCCGTCCGTCGTCTTGTAGCCGATTCGCAGAGGCAGAATCCGGCAGCTCCAGCCGGCGCCGGCGACACCGATACCATTGTTGGTCACCGCAGAAGCCAGTCCGGCCACATGCGTACCGTGGCCATGCCGATCCATCGGATCGTTGTCTTCGAAACTCACGTCCTCGCCGGCTGCGGCATTGACGCCGGAAGTCACAAAATCCCAACCGTACAAATCGTCGATATAGCCGTTGGCGTCATTATCGATTCCATCTTCTACCTCATTCGGATTCCGCCAAATGTTATCCTGCAAATCCTGATGAAGATAATCGACGCCGGTATCCAAAATCGCAATGAGGATCGAAGGGGAACCATGCGTAATATCCCACGCCTGAGGTGCATTGATTTGTCGCCAAAACGCCTGATTGGGAAAGTTCGGGTCGTTGGGTATTGCCTGCAGGCGATAGATAAAGTTCGGCTGTGCATACTCGATTTCCGGCTGCCGGCTGACTTCGGCGGCCGCTTCGAACGGCGATTTGTTCACAGAGTACTTGGCCAGGTAAAATGACGCAAAATCTGCCGAGCGGCTTGCTTTGCCTTGTGAGCGGGCGATAGGCTCCAGCGAGTGGATGAAGCCGGCCGAGGCGGCGAGACGATCCTTCATCGAACCCCCGGGCGTTTGTCGAAATTTGATGATCAGTTCCCCCGGCACGGCATCGGCCGATTGAACGGCAAATACAGACGAGGCGAACATCAGCACGGCAGCAAAATAAACCGGAAAAAAATTTTTCATGCAGATGACTCCCAAAGACCCTTACCAATTTGGATAAATAAAAAAAAGCTCCGTCACTTGGACAGAGCTTAGGAATGTGGAGACGGCGGGAGTCGAACCCGCGTCCGAGATACCGGCCATAGCAGCCTCTACATGTTTAGTCTGAACCTTGATCTCGATCAGCCGAGGCGGTTCAGACGAGCCTGACTGATCCAGTTCCGAAGCGTGTCATCGGCAGCGCCGGAACACCGCCGCCGACCATCCCGCTGATGCGGCGTCCTTCCCTTCACCCAGCGGGCGCGGCGAAGAGAGGACGTTGGCTGTCTTAGGCAGCCAAGGCGTAATTGTAGTTGTCTGCAATTACATTTTTCTCTCAGTTGATTAACGAGGTGACCGAGAGATCCTCGACATGCAGCCGCTACCACCGCGTAACCCGTCGAAACCCAATTCGTCCCCGCTTGTCAAAGAACTGTTGGAATATACAAAAATTTCCGTCTAAAAGCAGCATCAAACTTGGGCGATGCAGACGCGCGGTGGATGTATGCGCTCATATTCTTCAACTTGTCGGCTGAATTTGAGCAGATAGCCCAATTGATCGAGGCCTTCCAATAGGCAGGTTTTTGAAAAACCGTCAATAGGAAAGCCTGCCTGTCGACCGTCCGGAAGCACAACCACCTGGTTCGGAAGATCAATGGTCAGCTCCGCTTCGGGCGACTTTTCCGCTATTTCAAAAAGCTGCTGCAGCGTCTCTGCATCCACAACCACCGGCAGCAGGCCGTTTTTGAGCGCATTATTGCGAAAAATATCCGCGATGCGCGTGCTGATGACGGCGCGAAAGCCGAAATCGACCAGCGCCCACGGTGCATGCTCACGGCTCGAGCCGCAGCCGAAATTATCGCCTGCTACAAGAATTTTGACGTCGCTGCCGATGCGATTCAAAACAAAGTCAGCTTTTTCTGAGCCGTCGGCGTTGTATCGCCAATCATAAAAGAGATTTCGCCCCAACCCTTTCTTATCCGTCACCTTTAAAAAGCGCGCCGGAATGATTTGATCCGTATCGATATCGTTTATCGGCAGCGCAACAAATTTACTTTTTAAAACGACAATAGGTTCCATTTCATCTCTCCTGCGCTTTTACATAAGCGTCCGCGGGTCGGTCACTCGGCCTGTCACCGCAGCGGCAGCGGCGGTCAGCGGGCTCGCCAGCAGCGTTCGGCCGCCTTTTCCCTGCCTTCCCTCGAAATTTCGGTTGCTCGTACTCACAACATACTGACCCGGCAGGACTTCGTCCCCGTTCATGGCAATGCACATGGAACAGCCGGGTTCACGCCATTCGGCGCCCGCCTGCTTGAAAATATCCGCCAACCCTTCAGCTTCCGCCCGGCGTTTGACGGCATAAGAGCCCGGGACAATCAACACGCGTACCCCATCCGCAACTTTACGTCCTTTAAAGATCTTTGCCGCCTCCCGCAGATCGTTGATTCGACCGTTGGTACAGCTGCCGATAAAAACAACGTCGATTTTATGGCCAAGCATAGGCTTGTCGGGTGCTACGTCCATATAAGCAAGGGCCTTTTCCATAGCCTTGCGCTGATTGATGTCCGGCTGAGCAGCAGGATCGGGAACGACGGCGTCGATCGGTATTGCCATCCCCGGAGTCGTGCCGAACGTGATCATCGGCTTTAACGCGGAACCATCAAGCGAGACATAGGCGTCAAATGCGGCTTCGTCATCGCTGCACAGAGTCCGCCAACGCGCCACGGCTTCGTCCCACGCCTTTCCCTGCGGCGCAAACGGACGACCGTGGAGATATTCAAAGGTCGTGTCGTCCGGTGCGATCATCCCGGCGCGTGCACCGCCCTCGATGCTCATGTTGCAGATCGTCATGCGGCCTTCCATATCAAGCTGCCGGATGACTTTACCCGTGTATTCGATGACATAGCCGGCGCCGCCGCCGACGCCGATCTTGGCGATAAGCGCCAGAATGACGTCTTTAGCGCTGACGCCCGGCTGAAGCGTACCGCTGATTTCGACGCGCATCGTTCTAGGCTTGTGCTGCAGCAGGGTTTGGGTGGCGAGAACATGTTCCACCTCGCTGGTGCCGATGCCGAAAGCCAGCGCGCCGAAAGCGCCGTGCGTCGCCGTGTGGCTGTCGCCGCAAACAATAGTCATACCCGGCTGCGTCAATCCCAGCTCCGGGCCGACCACGTGCACTACGCCCCGCTGCGGATGGTTCCTGCCCAAGAGCGGTACACCGAATTCCCGACAATTTTTTTCCAATTGTTCCAGCTGGGCCCGTGCAATCGGATCGGTAATCGGCAGCGAAGGATCGTGGGTAGGTATTGAATGATCCATAGTTGCCAGATTCTGCAAAGGCCGCCGCACCTTGAGGCCGCGGTCCCGCAATCCCTGAAAAGCCTGCGGCGACGTCACCTCGTGAAGAAGCTGAAGGTCGATATACAGCACCGCAGGCGAATCGGGCTCCTGCACGACCACATGCTCATCCCATACTTTTTCGAATAAAGTTCGTTTTCGTTCAGCCATGAATACCCTCTGACTTTTTTAACCCTCAAAACGCTGCGGATCAAGCCGCTTAAGAATCATTTCACTGACGGCCGCTCCGCTCGGCACCATGGGGAAAACCATTTCCTCCTTAACGGTCACAAACTCGAGTACGACCGGGCCGTCATTTACAGCCAGCGCCCAATCGAGCGCCTCGTCTACCTCTTCCGCATGCACGATCCGCCTGGCCCTGCATCCCATGCCTTCAGCGACTTTGACAAAATCGGGATTGCTGTCGGTCAAATCGGTGAAGGAAAATCGTGAATCATGAAACAGTTCCTGCCATTGCCGCACCATACCGAGATAGTTGTTGTTAAAAATGATGAACTTGATGGGCAGCTTGTTGTAAGAAGCGGTAATCAATTCCTGAATGTTCATCTGAAATCCGCCGTCGCCGGAAATGCTGATAATCGGCCGATCGACGACGCCGAAGGCCGCGCCGATTGCCGCCGGCAGAGAAAACCCCATGGTCCCCAAACCACCGGAGGTAATGTGCGATCGGGGCGCCTCAAAAGTAAAATACTGGGCCGTCCACATCTGATTCTGGCCGACATCGGTGGTGACCACGACCCGGCCCTGCAGGCGATCGGAAAGCTTTTTCAAAATCGTCTGGGGGCGCAGACGCCCGTCCTCAGGGGGCAACTCAAGAGGACACATTCGCCGCCACTCATCGATCTGCGCCAGCCATTCTTCCGTGGGTAACGGTTCCTGAAAATGGTCGTTCAATTCAGCCAGAACCTCGCGCGCATCACCCACGATCGGATACTCGACCCGCAGATTTTTGTTAATTGAAGACGGATCGATGTCGATATGGATCTTGACTGCACCGACGGCAAAGGCGCTCAGCTTGCCGGTGACCCGATCGTCGAATCTGGCACCGACGGCAATCAGGCAGTCGCAGTTGCTCACCGCCATATTCGCAGCAAACGTTCCGTGCATACCCAGCATGCCGAGGAAAAGCGGATCGCTGCCCGGGAATCCGCCGAGGCCGTGCAGCGTCAAGGTTACAGGAATCTGCGTCGTCCGCGCCAATCGAGTCAGCTGCTCTGCAGCATCGGAAAAAATGACGCCTCCGCCGGCGTAGATCAGCGGCCGCTTCGCCTTTTTTATAGCCGCAGCAGCCTTTTGAATGCTCACCGGATGCCCTTTTGTCTGCGGTTTATATCCAGGCAGATCGAGTCTTTCCGGATAATTGAAGGCACATTCTCCCAACAGCGCATCTTTGCACATGTCGACGACCACCGGCCCGGGGCGGCCTGTCGAAGCAATGTAAAATGCCTTACGGATGGCCGGAGCAAGCTGCTCCGTACGGGTGACGAGGATATTCCACTTGGTGATCGACCTGGTAATGCCGGTGGTGTCCGCCTCCTGAAACGCATCGTTGCCGATCAGATGGCTGGAGACCTGGCCGGTAAAGACGACGAGCGGGATGGAATCCATATAGGCATCGGCGATACCGGTGACCGTGTTGGTTGCGCCGGGGCCGGAAGTAACCAGAACCACACCCGTCTTACCGGCGGCTTTGGCATAACCCTCGGCCGCGTGCACGGCGCCCTGTTCATGTCGTACCAAAATATGTTTGATGTCGGAAACATCATACAGCGCATCGTAAATGGGCAGCACGGCACCTCCGGGGTAGCCGAAAACATGCGTCACCCCTTCGCGCCGCAAACATTCGATAAAGATTTCCGCCCCTTTCAACGATTTTTCCTTATGCACTTCCTTCATACGTACAGCTCACCTTAATTGAGAGAGCTTTACTAACGATGCACGAGCGAGATACATTCCCTCTTTTATCACCGAACCTATTTTAAAACCGCGCCGGTGTTCGCCGATGTTACAAAGCGGGTATAACGGGCAAGCCAGCCTTTCTTTATCTTGGGCTCGAACGGCGGCAACGCAGCCAGACGGCGCTGAATTTCCGCATCAGAGAGATCCACGTTCAGAGTCCGTTCGTGAAGGTTGATGCGGATGATGTCGCCGTCGCGAAGAGCGGCGATGGGGCCGCCTGCCGCGGCTTCGGGACTGACATGGCCGATGCAGGCGCCGCGGGTGCCGCCGGAAAAACGGCCGTCGGTGATGAGCGCCACGGAACTGCCGAGACCGCGTCCCATGACGGCGCTGGTCGGCGACAGCATTTCCGGCATGCCGGGTCCGCCTTTCGGCCCTTCATAGCGGATAACGATACAGTCGCCGGGGTTGATGGCGCCTTCGAGGATGGCCGCCATGGCGGCGTCTTCCGAGTCGAACACGCGCGCTGGTCCGGCAAAATCCCACATGTCCGGGTGCACAGCGCCGGTCTTGATGACGCTTCCCTCGGGCGCCAAATTGCCGAACAGAATCGACAAACCTCCGCGGGTCGAATAGGGATTGTCGATGGGGCGTATCACCTCATGGTCAAGAATTTCTGCACCCTTCAGCACCTCGCCGAGGGAAACGCCTGAAACCGTCGGACAATCGAGATCCAGCAGACCGTCGATCTTGCTCAGCTCATGGAGGATGGCGCGAATGCCGCCCGCCCGATCGACATCCTGCAGGTGAACCTTGGGCGTGGCCGGAGAGACTTTGCAAAGATAAGGAACACGATCCGAGATTTCATTCAACTCGGCCAAATCAAAGGTAATTCCGGCCTCATTGGCGACGGCCAAAGTATGAAGAATGGTGTTGGTGGAACCGCCCATCGCCATATCCAGCGCGAAAGCGTTGCGGAGGGAAGCCGGGGTGATGATGTCTCGCGGTTTGATGTCGCGTCGCCACAGATCCATAATCCGCTGGCCGATGCGGGCAATGAGCTCATCGCGTCGCGGATCGACGGCCGGAATGGTGCCGTTGCCGGGCAGTGCCATGCCCAGCGCCTCGCAGAGACAGTTCATGCTGTTGGCAGTGAACATTCCGGCGCAGCTGCCGCAGGTGGGACAGGCGGCCTTTTCGAGCTCCAGCAGTTGTCTCTCATCTACGGTACCGGACTTTACTTTGCCGACCGCCTCAAAGACCGAAATCAAATCTACAACCTCTCCGGAAGCAAGTTGTCCGGCCAACATCGGCCCGCCGGAGATAAAGATAGTCGGAATATTCAAACGGACCGCCGCCATCAACATGCCGGGGACGATCTTGTCGCAGTTCGGGATGCAAACCAGAGCATCGAGTTGGTGCGCTTCGACCATGGTCTCTACGCAGTCGGCGATCAATTCGCGCGAGGCCAGGCTGTAGCGCATGCCGATATGCCCCATGGCAATGCCGTCGTCTACACCAATGGTATTGAATTCGAACGGTACGCCGCCCGCCTGCCGCACCGACTCTTTGACCTTGCGGCCGAATTCCTGCAGATGGACATGCCCGGGGATCAGGTCCGTGTATGAATTGGCGATGCCGATAAACGGCTTGGAAAAATCTTCATCCTTCAGGCCGGTAGCGCGCAGCAGGCTGCGGTGCGGAGCACGCTCGATGCCTTTTTTGACTTTATCCGATCTCATGCAACAGTCCTTTCCAAAAAATGTTTATCCCCAACTCTTGACCTCAATTTGAATCGACGGTGGAAAATGTGAGGTGCGAACAATTACTTGAGCAACAGCAGAATGACATCCGGCAGGATGATGAGCAGGAAAATGATCGAGACGCTGCTTACGGCGATCCCCGCAAAAAATCTTTTAAAATTCGGATAGTGCCACATGCGTCCCGTTTTCCCAAGCTGTATTCAATTCATTTTAAATTTATGATTTTTTCAGCAACATTCAAGAAAAAATTCTTTTCACAGGATAACCCCGCTGAAACTCGGTCGAAAAACAAACTTAACCCATGCAAAAATCATAATTTTTTTCTATATTGAGTCACATTCGGAACTAAAAGTATCATCAGCAGGGAACGAGAAAACTATGGCAAACACCGAAACGACCATGGATAAATTGGTCTCGTTGTGCAAACGACGGGGCTACATCTATCCATCCAGCGAAATCTACGGCGGATTGGCCGCGGTATACGATTACGGCCCCCTCGGCGCCGAACTCAAGCGCAACATTAAAAACTTTTGGTGGAAATGGATGGTGCAGTTGCGCGAGGATATTGTCGGTTTGGATTCGGCCATCCTCATGCACCCGAAAATCTGGGAAGCCTCCGGGCATGTGGCGGGTTTCCAGGATCCGCTCGTGGACTGTCGCGAAACCAAGAACCGCTATCGTGCCGATCAAATTTATGTGCTTTGCCCGCCGTCGAACGCCGCCGACCAGAGGATGTTCGCCTTTCGCGAAGGCGACGATGAGGCAGCAGCGAGAAAAGTAGAAAAGATGGCCAAAGCCGATCCGTCGACCTATCGCAAAGTTGTATTGACGGATATTCCGCTCAATGACTTTAAACGCATCGTCGGGCCGGACGCCAAAGAAGCCGGCACGCTGACCGAACCGCGGCAATTCAACCTCATGTTCAAGACCTTTATCGGCCCGGTCGAGGACAGCGCCAACGTTATCTACCTGCGGCCTGAAACGGCGCAGGGAATTTACGTCAACTTTTCCAATGTCGTCAATTCCTCACGCGTCAAAATTCCCTTCGGGATTGCTCAAATCGGCAAAGCGTTCCGCAACGAGATCACCACGGAAAACTTTATTTTCCGTACGCGCGAGTTCGAGCAGATGGAGATGCAGTTTTTCGTCCGTCCCGGCACCGACATGGAATGGTTCGAATACTGGAAGCACGATCGAATTACTTATTATCAAAAGCTGGGCATTCGGCAGGAAAAGCTGCGCTTTCATCAGCACGGCGAGGGCGAGCTGGCTCACTATGCTGCGGCCGCTTTCGACATTCAATACGAATTTCCCTTCGGGTGGAAAGAGTTGGAAGGAATTCACAACCGCACCAACTTCGATCTCAGCCGCCATCAGGAATACTCCGGCAGGGACCAGAGCTACTTTGATGACGAAATCAAGCAGAAATACATCCCCTACATCATCGAGACATCGGCAGGCTGCGACCGCACGCTGCTGACCGTGCTGGTCGACGCCTTTGAAGAACAGCAGTTGGAAGACGACGTCCGCACCGTGCTGCACCTGCATCCGGCATTGGCGCCGATCAAAGCCGGCATCTTCCCGCTGGTCAAAAAAGAGGGACTGCCGGAGGTTGCCCTCAAGCTGCGCGACGAGCTGAAACGCTATTGGCCGGTCTTTTATGACGAAAGCGGCGCCGTCGGGCGTCGTTACCGTCGCCAAGATGAGATCGGCACGCCGTTCTGCATTACGATTGATTTCCAGACGCTGCAGGACGAGACGGTGACGATTCGCGACCGCGACACAATGCAGCAGATTCGCATCCCCTTGCGCGGCGTGTTCGACTATTTGTTCAATAAAATCGAAAAAGGCGAGTAGCGACCGTTACAAGCCTCTTAAGGCATGCAGCATTGCTCCTTGAGTCGTTAAGGACGGCAAACCCGGGTCTTCCGCTCGGGTTTTTTTATGGCCGCAGAGCCTCATCCGGGGCGGGTTGTGCTGCTGCTCCCGTCGAATCGACCGGCACAGGAGCACTCTGCGCGGGCGCTTCGCCGCCTTCAAGCAGGGTTTCGGCAGTCGGCGGCTGTGACTGCGGCGCTTCAGCCCCCGATGACTCTTCTTCTTTCTCGGAAGGGGCAGCCGTTCCAACCTCTTTAGGCGGCTCTTCGAGTTGAGGCTTTTCCAAGGATTCTTCCCGGCTCGTCGCTTCTTCCGCCGCACCGGATGAGGACTTTTCCAGCTCTTGCCGTTGAGCCTCTTGGGCTTTTCGCGCCTCTTCGGCGGCGCGTTTGGCCTCTTCTTCGGCGCGCGCCGCTTCTTCCGCCGCCCGTTTGGCTTCGGCTTGCTCTGCCAGACGCTGCCTGAGCTGCTGCAGCAACGCATTCATGCGCTCACGCTCCCGCTGCATCCGTTCGAGCCGCTGCTCTACGCTTTCCGCACCTGCCTCCTGCAGCAGTCGCCAGCGCCTCTCCAGCTCCTTGACATCCCCCAAATCGATCTCTTTCTCCTGCTGCCCGTCCGTGACCGACCCCACTATGCCCGGTTTCTGCGATTTCGTCTCTTTTTCCTTTTTCGGCGTCCGCGGCCGAGCTTTCTCCTGCGATTTTTGCTTGGGTTCCTGCTGCTCTTTCGGTTGCTCTGCTTCTTTGGGTTTCGCTTCGACTGTTTTGCCTTCTCGCAATTGTAATGACACACCGAGCTGAATCCGCCAATCGGGATAATTCGGCAGCGTATGCCAAGGCTTAGGAACCCCCTTGATTTCTCCGGCGGCATAGAGCGTGTTGTCGATGTCGCGGCTCAACCGCCGATCCATCTTGAAATCAAGCTGCAGAAATGGACTGACTCGATATATCAATCCTATCGCGCCCCACAGAGCATCCTCGCGGCCGTAAGCAGTGACGGGCGGTGATTCAAGAAACGCGACCGAACGAACTTCCGCAAAGCCGCCCCAATTTGCACCAAGCAGGCGAAGCGCGGCGCCGCCGTAAAGCTGCTGCGTTCCTTTCGCCATCAATGTCTCGTTCGGCAAGTCGGTTAAATGCCTGCCGCGATCATTATGGAAAAAATAGCCGAAATTGAGATCGATCAAGCCCCCCTTGTCCGGTGAACTGCCGAAAAGCTTCAGAGTCGTCGATCCGGCGCCGCCGAAACCGACGGTACCGCTGCTGTATTCGTAAAGCGGTACGTTTTGCCGCTCGGCGGTCGGTATCCGCACTTGACCCTGCAAAGAAACCGCAAGCTTGCGACCGGCAAGCAGCGGCGTCTTGGCAAAAAGATCGATGTTTCCCGGCAAATTGTCGGCTTTTCCTTGGACATGAGTCGACTGCAAAACCACAGGTGCCGCTTCGAGTTGAAGCCGTGGTGAAAAACAGTAGGACAAACGGGCAAAAAGGTATGAATCCCAAACGATGATTGCAGAAGATTGACCGTCGACGGTTGTGTAGAGATCGCGCGCCCTATAAAAACTCCCGCCGATCTGCAGCGACATTGCGCCGACGTTGGGTAATCGCGCCGATTCGATTTGCCGAAACATCTGGGCCGATACTGAAGAAGCCGTCAAGATCATGGCGGGCAAGAGAAAAAGCGGATAACATATAATGCGGGTTTTGTTAAAGACAGCAGGTAAAGTACGCATCGTGTGTCCGGTCGGTTGGAGGCGCGATTTATTGCTAAGAATATAGTATGAGGATCAGCCAGTTGCAAGACTTTTCCAGCACATGATACTCCTTTGCCGAAGGAAAACTCTTTGAAAAGTCATGAAATATGAAAAACTTTATAAACAGTCAAACCCTGGAATCGTCTAAAGGGCGATCGTGAGGAGGGTCAGCATTATGTGTAAAATATTTTGGATTTGGCTGCTGCCTGCGGTGACCGTGGCGCAGGACATGCTTGCCGACATTACAAAAGTAATCGAAACGCCGTTCGGCATCTATTCGCCGCGACTGGTGACCGTGGTGCCGAATGCGGAAAATTGCGATCCCGGCCCGAATTTGCAGCACGTCGTAAATCTCGCGGATTTTTCTTTCTCGCCGGAACAGCTGCAAAAATTGAAGGAAAACGGCTTTGTGGTAACGCCCGCTTTACGCGGCAATCGATGCGGCTATAATGAAATGTTCGACCTCTACACCGATTGCCGCGAAAACGGCATTCCCCAATTCATTACCACCGACGTCATGCTGCACGGCTTTCACTTGATGTTCGACCGCATCCTCAAAGCGTGCGAGGAGCAGCGGTTCATCGCTCAACTTGATGCGCTGTTGGAAGCCGTTACAGAAAAGACGCGTGCCCAGTACGATGCGGCGACCAATCCCTCGGCGCGCGAGGCCATTTTTCGCAACTTGGACTATCTGTTGGTCGCCTCTCAATTGCTGACGCCGAAGCAGTTTTTCGTCGATCCGTTGCCCGGCGGCCGCTGGTCGGAAGAAGTGGCCCTCATTCTCGACGCCGCAGCCGCGTTTGTGCCTTCGCCCATTTTCGGCTATCCCGAGGACTATACGCAGTATAAACCGCGCGGTCACTACACCCGCAGCGAAGAACTGCAGCGCTATTTTCGCTGCATGATGTGGCTGGGCAGAATGACTTTTTCCTGCGAAAAGGATGAAGCCTATGACCGCAGCATGACGCTCAGCGCCGTTCTGCTGGTTCAGGCTCTCATTCAGGCCCGAGTCGACGGCCGCAGCGGCGTCGACGTTTGGGAGGACCTATACCAACCGACGGTTTTCTTTGTCGGTAAAAGCGACGACATCCACTATCAGCCTTATCACGAGCTCGCCTACTCGATTTACGGCAAGAGCTTTCCAATTTACCCGCCGGACACGTTTGCCAACGAAGAGAAACTGCGTCTTTTTGTGCACGAAATCAGCAAAATCGCACCGGCGCAAATCACCTATGAAGGCCAACCCAAGAAGGGTTTTCGCTTTATGGGTCAGCGGTTTGTGCCCGATTCGTGGATTCTCGACGAGCTGGTTTACGGCAAGCTGCGCAACCGTTTCATGCCCGCCGGTCTGGATGTGATGATTGTACTCGGCCCTTGTGAACAATCTCGCAAAGAATGGGCATTTCGACATCTTCCGGCAAACGATCAGGCAAACGAGTTGTATGTCGCAAAGCTGGACACGCTCAAAAAGATCTTTCGCAGTTACGATGATACGGTGTGGGCGCAGAATCTTTATTGGAACTGGCTCTATTGCCTGATGCCGCTGCTGATGCCCAAAGGCGAGGGCTATCCCTTCTTTATGCGCGGCGAGGCTTGGCGCGATAAAGACCTGCACGCCGCGCTGGCCTCCTGGGCGGAACTGCGGCACGACACGATTCTGTACGTCAAACAAAGCGGCACCGAGAGGGGCCTGCCGCCTGCCGCCGCTCAGGTGCAGGGCTACGTTGAACCGAATCCGCATCTGTTTGCCCGTTTGGCTTCCCTGGCGGATTTTATGATCCTCGGATTGAAAAGCCGTAACCTCTTGTTCGACGAATTTCGCGATCATCTCGCCGCTTTTTACGAGCTGGCGGACAATCTGGCCGGCATAGCGGAAAAGGAGCTCAGCCGCCGGCGCCTTTCTTCCGACGACTATCAGCTCATTTTTGACTTTAGCAAAACCTTTTACAACATTGTCACTTTCCAGCCTTCGCTCTGCTCCGAAGGCCCGCCGCCCCTAGGCGATGCGCCGGAACCCATGCCGGTCATTGCCGATGTGCATACCGATGCCAACAGCGGCCTGGTGTTGGAGGAAGGAGTCGGTTTTCCTTACGCCGTTTATGTGATCTGCTGCATCGAAGGTCAGCCGACAATTGCTAAGGGTGCGGGATTTTCTTATTACGAGTTTACCCATCCAATGAGCGACCGCTTGACCGACGAGCAATGGCGCAAAATGCTGACCTCGGATGATCCGCCGCAGCCGCCGAGCTGGATCGAGAGCTTTTTCTGTGCGGGCGAAAACCAAAAAGCAGGCGAATCTGCGGCATGGGAAAAACCGAATTCGACGACGGTCCGCATCGATCTGCCGGAATACGTCGACAGCGGGACCTCATTTACTCTTACCTTCAGGCTGCTGAACGATTGGGACGATGCCGAACCGCGGGTGACGTTCTTCCCGCCTAACGGTGAGCCCATTTCCCTTCCGCTCGCTAAAGAGGGTTTGGACTGGCGCGCTGTCGTGTCGACGCTGAATCTCGCAACAGGGACGGCTTTTCTCAATATCGAAAAAGTGAGCCGCGGGCAAAAACTTTTTTACCGCACGCACTTTGAAATTATGCCCTCCTCTACCGTCCAATCCAATCTGCCGCCGTGCTCTTATGAGTTGACGCAGAATTATCCCAATCCATTCCCCGGCCATACTCTCTTGTGTTTAAATTTGACGGAAAAAAGTCGGGTTCGAGTCGAGTTGTATGATCTCCGCGGCAGATTGGTCGTCGTGCTCCTAAATCAGGACCTTTCGGCAGGCACACATTCCGTTTTTTGGGACGGGTTGGATCGCCAAGGTCAGATCGCCCCGAACGGCGTCTATTTATGTCGATCAATTATTAACGATAAAGTGGAAATAAAGAGAATGGTGATGACGCGATGAAGACAAAACGATTAATCACAGGAATACTGATCTTATTTGTCGCCTGCAGCCGATCCTTCTCCCCGGTTGAACCGCAGGCTGCCGAGAGCGAAGAACAGGCGGTTTATCGCGCGATTCTAAACGACATGGGGAAAGAAGGAAAGGTGATCGTAGTCATTCCCGACTCGACCGCAAACTTTACCATCACGGCTTCCGAACGGCTGTCCGAGATGCTGCCGGAGCTGCAGCATGAGACGTTGGTGAATTTTAATCTCGCCAACCAATCTTCATTCCCGCTGCACCTGCCGACCCAAACGGCCGTCCGCTATTACCTCGTTCACCAGCGCGACATACCGCCGATTTTCGAGCTAAAGACAAAATTTCCCGACGCCTCGGCGGTTGTCCACTTTTCCCGCGTCGGCTTTAACAGCGATAAAACTCAGGCGCTTGTTTATCGAGCCACTTATTGGGGACCGCTGGCCGCGATCGGCGAGCTGGTATTGCTCAGCAAAAAAGAGGGTTGGCAAGTAATCGCCGAAGCCGGCTTATGGATTTCTTAGCCGGTTAGAGCTTGTAGCCGATATCGCGCAGGAACTTTTGCCGCTTGGCGACATCTTCTTCACTTTCCACACCGAGAGGACTCTGACCGTCGATGACGCCGAGAATGCCGCGTCCCTGCTCATTTTCGGCAATCACCACCGTTACCGGGTTGGACGAGGCGCAGAAAAAGTGCACAATTTCCGGCACGTTCCAAAGCGTTTTGAGAATGTTGATGGGGTAAGCATCCTTTACAAAAAGGATGAAACTGTGGCCGGCGCCGATCGCCAATAGATTCTTGACGGCCAGTTCAACAAGAGACGGATCGGTGCCGGTTCGGCGCACCAGGCGCGGCCCCGACGCCTCACAAAAAGCCAGCCCGAACTTGATGCCCGGAACGGCTCCAACCAGCGCTTCGTGCACGTCGGTCACCGTTTTAATGAAATGCGATTGGCCTAAAATAAAGTTGAGCTGATCAGGATTCTCAATTTGTACTGTTTTGATTTGCATGTTCCCCTCCTTCTATCCGTTAAAGGCTTTCAGGACTGTCTCCAAGTCGGTCAGGTCGGGAAATAAAAGATCCGGTTCATATTTGCGCAACTCGTCGACCGAGTGAGCTGCAGCCGCCACGGCCACAGAAACGACGCCGTGCGGTTTGGCGCACAAAATATCGGCCGGCGTATCGCCGATCACATAGATTTCACGCGGCGACGGCTCAAAGCCGTGCAATCTCCTAAATCGTTCGACGGCAATCGGCACCAGCGCCTCTCGATCGCTCGCATCATCGGAAAAAGCGCCGAACGGGAAATAGGAATCGAGGCCGAAATAAGCGATCTTGATGCGTCCGCTGCGCTCCCAGTTCCCAGTCAAAAGCCCAAGCGCCGAGTCGTTTCGGCGAGAGAGCGCCGAGAGCAGCTCCTTGACGCCGGGCATCACCCTCTTATCGCCTCCGTTTTGGGCCATTTCGGTCGGCAACAAGGAAAAATAGCGCTCTTTAAAGCGTTCCAGCTCGGCGCGGGAAAACTCAATGCCCGCTTTGGCATAGGCATCCATCATGATCCGGTCATCGGTGCGGCCGGAAAGCGGAATACCGTCCATCACGTCCTCAAAACCGTAAAGGTCGGCAAAAGCGCGACTCATGGCGCGCTTGCCCGCTCCGCCGCTCAGCACCAGCGTACCGTCGATATCAAACAGAAAAAGCTTCACAATTTATCCTATCATTCGTCTATTTTTCCTTATGTCGGATAAGGCCGTTTTATGCTTTAGCAGAGTCTTTTCCGCGCTGCCGTGAACACGAACGTCATTTACGGTGATGCTAAAATCTGCACCAACCGTTTCACCGCCTGCAGCAGCGGATAGCTGAAAACGATCAGCAAAAGGATCGCCATCCATTTACGGTGCCGCTTGATGACGGGAAATTCATAGCCGCAAATCGGACAACGCTCGAATTGTTCCTCCACTTCAAGCGCGCAGCCCGGACATTCCTTCATTTCATTTCTCCCGCACTTTGTATTTTAGCCAAATTCCTGGTGAATCGCAAGCGAAAAGGCGACCGGCAGTGCATGGATTTGTTGACAATACCGGCGATATTTTCTATATTTCAACCGTTGAATAAATGGAGCTCTATGCAGGACCCCCGATATGACCGCTTGGCCGAAGTGATCGTCTCTCATTCCACCCGTCTGCAACCGGATGAGAACATCCTGATTGAAGCAACCGACGTTCCGTCGGAAATGGTGATTGCGCTCATTCGGCGCATCAAAGCGGCCGGTGCGCATCCGTTCGTCAGCCTCAAGCAAAATGCCGTCCTCCGTGAACTCTACCGTTGCGAAAGCGAGCAGGCGATGCGCCTTGCCGGCGAATTCGAGGCAGCGCGCATGCGCAGGATGCATGCCTACGTCGGATTACGCGGCAGCCTCAACGCTGCGGAATTGTCCGACGTTTCCGAGGCGGGGATGAAGCTGTATCAGACACATTGGCTCAAACCGGTGCATCTTGAAATTCGAGTACCGAAGACCAAGTGGGTGGTTTTACGCTGGCCTCACCCTTCCATGGCTCAATCCGCCGGCATGAGTACTGAAGCTTTCGAAGAGTTCTACTTTTCCGTCTGCACGCTCGATTATGCCAAGTTGTCGCGGGCCATGGATGCGCTGGTCGCGCGTATGCAAAAGACCGACCGCATCCGCATCATCGGGCCGGGCACAGATCTCAGCTTTTCCATTAAAGGCATGCCGGCGATCAAATGCGCCGGAGAACGCAATCTACCGGACGGCGAAGTGTTTACGGCACCGCTGCGGGAATCTGTCGAAGGCGTCATTCGTTATACTGCCAAAACGATCTATCAAGGTGTGGTGCATGAGGGCGTGACGCTCGAGTTTCGACAAGGCAGGATCATCCGTGCATCTTCGGACAAAAGCGATCATTTGAACCGGGTTTTGGACACTGATGAGGGTGCCAGGTACATTGGTGAATTCTCGCTCGGCGTAAACTCTTTCATCACCCGGCCGATGTTGGACATTTTGTTTGACGAAAAAATCAGCGGTTCTTTTCATTTAACGCCCGGCGCTGCCTATGAAAACGAATCCGATAACGGCAACCGCTCCAGTATTCATTGGGATATGGTCTGCATTCAGACGCCGGAATACGGCGGCGGCGAAATTTATTTCGACGACTGCCTCATCCGACGCGACGGCAGGTTTGTCGTCGAGGATTTGTTCGCTTTAAATCCTGAAAATTTTAACTAAATGAGGACACTATGAAGGTGACTATCGAATTCTGCATGATGTGAAACTACTATCCCCGAGCAGCCGGTCTGGCGCTGGAGATAGAAAAACAACTCGGCATCAAGCCGGAACTTGTCCAATCGAGCGGGGGCGTTTTTGAGGTTTACTACGACGGCAGGCTTGTCTTTTCCAAAAAGGCGACCGGAAGATTCCCGAGCCATGAAGAAATACTTGCGGAACTTGAACAACGAAAATCGGACGGCTAATCATCAGGGAAACGGCGCATGACGCTTGGGCCTCGTTTACAAAAGGTTCTCATCTACTTAAAGGACGGGCCGCCCGATCTGGCGGAAAAGGAATTGAGCAGCTTATTTGCCGATCATTCCGACGTTATTGCACAGGAAATCGAGCGCGCTTTGGCGATCAACGATGAAAGCGCAGAGCTGCACTTTTTGGCCGCCTTGAATGCCTATCGTCGGGGCCACATCCTGGAGTGCCGTCAGCAAATGGAAGACGCGGCGGAGCTTGGTTTTTCATGGGATGAAGAAACGCCGTTGGATGCGGTCATTACGTCGCTTTTTACTCCGGAAGAATATCGCGATTTAGAGAACCTCTATCTCGACGCTGCGGAGCCGACGCCGCGGAACCGCTGGTTGTCCATCACTTATGCTGTAGATGAGTGGCTGGATTCCCGCAAATCCCCGAACGGCGCAACGCCGGGCCGCATCTTTGCCGAGACTTTTGATGCCGCGTTTCTGCAGAACGGCAAAGCCGAGTTGTGGCGAATCATCGATGATCTTGCGAAAAATCCTGCCAATCAGGAGGCTGCTGCAGAGTTGAAAAAGCATTTGCGGGCGGAAGACTATCCGTCTGTCGCTGAAATGATGTTGGGGATGACTTTGAATCATCTTTGCCAATTTTCCCACTTTTTCGGCTTGACAGAAGAAGAAATCCGCGGATCGGAGCTGCAGAGCCTTTTGCTGCTGCTGCCGCTTCGGCTTGCCGTCGCGCTCTTTTTACTCTACGCCGTCAGTCGACCGCTCGATGTTCTGCATGAATCACGGCCTTTGCCGAAGGATACCGCGGCGATGATCGCGGCGGCCCTGATCACTTTTTATCACGAAGCAGACCGTTACCGACCGTCGGCAGCACAGAATTTTTACACAGAACATAATCCTTAATAGCGCGTCACAGCAGGGAAAGGAGGTTGCCATGCTGACCGAATTTAGAAACGAACCTTACACGGATTTTTCGGTTCCTGAGCATCGTAAAGCGCAGGAAGAGGCGATTAGAGCAGTAGAAAGACAATTCGATCGCAAGTATGCGCTTTGGATCAATGACCAGGAAATTAAAACCGATCGGCTATTAAAGAGCTACAATCCTTCCGAGAAGGATCAAGTGGTCGGCACCTTTTACAAAGCGGGCAAGCATGAGGTGGATCGGGCGATTGCCGTCGCGGAAGAAGCGTGGCAAAAGTGGCGCTGCATACCGCCTGCCGAGCGTGCAGCCGTGCTGTTGCGCGCCGCCCAGTTGATGCGCAAGCGCAAGTACGAATTGAATGCCTGGCTCATCCTTGAAGCGGGAAAAAATTGGCAGGAGGCCGAGGCTGACACCTCTGAAGCCATTGATTTTTGCGAATTTTATGCGCGGGAAATGATCCGTTGGAGCGAAATCAAGGGCGTAACTCCATTCCCCAACGAAATGACCGAGCTGCGCTATCTGCCGTTGGGCGTCGGCGCCGTTATTCCGCCGTGGAATTTCCCCCTGGCGATTCTCACCGGCATGACCGTGGCGGCGCTCGTAACGGGGAATGCCGTCCTGCTCAAACCGGCCAGCGATACGCCGGTGATCGGCTATCAGCTGGTACAGATTCTCCGGCAGGCGGGTTTGCCTGCGGGCGTTTTGAGCTATCTCCCCGGCAGCGGAGCTGAAATCGGCGACTATTTGGTGCAGCACCCCAAGATACGATTCATCTGCTTTACCGGCTCCAAAGAGGTAGGGTTGCGCATCAACGAGCTGGCGGCAAAACTGAGTCCCGGACAAAAATGGATCAAGCGGGTCATCGCCGAAATGGGCGGCAAGGATACGATCATCGTAGAACCGGATGCCGATCTGCAGGAAGCTGCCGCTGCGGTCATTGCTTCTGCTTTCGGCTATCAAGGCCAAAAGTGCTCGGCCTGTTCCCGGCTGATCGTTGCGGCGGAAATCTATGAAAGATTCGTCGACATGATCGCCGATCGAGCGAAAAAACTGACGATCGGTCCGGCCAAAGAATTCGACACATTCCTGGGTCCGGTGATCAATGCGGCATCGGAGCAAAAAATCCTCGAGTATATCGAAATCGGCAAGACGGAGGGTGAGTTGGTTTGCGGCGGCGGCAAAGCGCCGGGCAACGGTTATTATATCCAGCCGACGATCTTTAAAAATGTCGAACCTGGAGCACGCATTGATCAGGAAGAAATTTTCGGCCCTGTTTTAGCCGTCCTCAAGTCGCATTCCTTCGAGCAGGCGCTCGAAATGGCGAATGCCACCGAATACGGACTGACCGGTTCCGTTTTCACACGCGACCGCTATAAAATAGATTTGGCAAAGCGTCGGTTTTTCGTCGGCAATCTTTACATCAACCGCAAATGCACCGGCGCCATGGTAGGGGCACACCCTTTCGGAGGGTTCAACATGAGCGGCACCGATTCAAAAGCCGGCGGTATGGATTACCTGGGTTTGTTTATGCAGGCCAAATCGATCAGCGAGAAACTGGGATAGCCTAGGCAAGCCCGAGGCCCGGACCTATCCTTGAAATTGGATCGGGCAAAAAGAAGAGGTTTTCAATGAGAATAACTGCTACCGTAACAGCTGTGCTGCTGACAATTTCCCTAACGGGAATGCTTTCAGCACAAACCTTCATTCCGCTGATCAATCCCAGCTTTGAAGAGCCCGGCGTGGGCAAGATCAAGGGCTGGGACGGCGAGTGCGCGGATCCGAATTGGACCGGAGCGCTGGATGATATTCCCGGCTGGACCAGCGATACCGTGCCCTGGGATTCCGGCGTAGAGACCGGATATACCCCGACTGACGGCGAATATACGGCCTTTTTGATGGGCGCCGATTCCTCTGTCTATCAAATTACCGACTATGTGATTCAGCCGAACGACGACATCCGCTTGGCGTTCGATTCCCGCATTACCTGGGCGGCGACGCTGTTGGAAGCTTTGTTCATCTATGTGGACGATGCGGGGAATAAAGTGCCTATCGCGGGTGACATTTTCGAGATTACAGGCGAAATGATGCCTTATGAGATCGCCTTCAAAGCGGCGGAGCATCCGGAGGCAGTCGGTCATTTGCTCGGGATCTGGTTCGACAACGTCAGCGAAAATGGTCAGTCGTGGCTGGGATTGGATAATCTGGTGCTTATGAACTTTGCTCCCTCTGCCGTTGCCGACGCTGTAAAGCCGGCCAAGTTTGCTCTGGCGCAGAACTATCCCAACCCGTTCAATCCACAGACCGAAATCTGCTATGCATTGGCCCGCGAAGGCTGGGTACGCTTGAGCGTTTTCGACGCAACGGGCAGGGTAGTTTCCGTTTTAGTCGATGGGCGGCAAACTGCGGGTGAGCATCGGATGACTTTTGCGGCAAAGAATCTGCACAGCGGTATCTATTTCTTACGTCTTGAAACGACGGAAGGCTCGCTGACGCGCAAAATGATCTTGGCCAAATAAATGAAATAAGCCTTGGCCGTAAAATCCGCTCGTTTTCCAAGACCGAGCCCTTATTACTGTAAAGGGTCGCATTCTGATTGCAGACAAAAAGTAAAAAAAAGCCCGACAGATTTACTGTCGGGCTTTTTTGATGCATGAAAGGGGCGTTACTTGAATCTACTTGACCAGAATCATTTTTTGCAGCATAGTTTGCTCTGCCGTCTTTAGACGGCAATAGTACACACCGCTGGCAAGGGAATTACCGGCGGCATCGCGGCCGTCCCACACCACTTCGTGACTGCCCGCAGGGACAATTCCGCTCATCAGCGCGGTAACGAGTCGACCGCGCGCATCATAGACCGCAAGTTCTGTCTCAACCGCTTCCGGCAGGTCGAAGCGAATCAACGTCTGCGCATTGAATGGATTGGGATAATTGGGATGCAAGGCAACCACTAGTTTATCCGCCGAGTTTTCTAAAGCCGTGACGGCAATCGGTTGCGACCATTCTCTGCCGCCGTCCAGATGAATCAACTCCAAGCGGTACCATTGCTTTTCGGCGTTCGGTGTTTCATCCCAATAAACGTAATCAGCCCCTCGAGTCTGCCCGCCGTTTGCCGGAATTACGTCGGAACTGATGCGTCGGAAGGGACCCTTTTCCGATTCAGCGGCATGAAGAGCAAAGCCTGCCAGATCGGCTTCGTTTTCAGTCCTCCATGAGATGCGGACCCGCTGCCCCTCTTTCGATGCTCGGAAAGCCGCCAGTTTAACGGCGATCGGCGTTTCATAGGTGATCGGGTTGTTGTTGGAAGTGTTGGTATTGTAATAGACCGAACCGTTGATGTATTCGCAAACGTGGATTCGGTAGGAAGTCCTGGAATTAAGGCCGGATATTTCGACGCTTGTCTCGGTACCGTTATAAACACAATACCAGCCGCTGTTGCCGATTTGATCGCCTTGGCCGAAGGTCGCATTGGCGGTATATATGGTGTTGTCCACCGGCTCGGCGCTGCCGGAAGAGCCTTCCTTGACGAACACGGCACAGCCGTCGCCGTTGCCGCGCGTCCAGGAGACCCGCACCGATCCGCCGACAAGCGGTTCGACTTGAGCTGTTGAACATTGTTCTGAGGGGCCGATTTTAAAGACGTAGGCGGCACCGCTGTTTACTGTCACACCGTCTTCCTGTGTCGAACTGACAAGAAGGTAACTATCATCAATAGATACTGCTGATCCGAAAGAATCCTTCTCTAAAATATCCAAAGGTTTAAGAGTTAAAAATTCGCTCCAATTATTGTTTGTGTCGTCAAGTTTATAGACATAAGCTGCACCGGAGTTAGTAGACCATTCATCTTGTCCATAAGCTCCGATGATGATAAACTTTTTACTAATATCAACTGCAGCACCAAAATTTCCATCATTTTCAGATTTTTTAGGTTGAAATTTTATTTGCTTAGTCCATTCATCTTGGCTATTCCTTTTAAAAAGATAAGCAGCACCAGCGTTTGAATTCTCCCATGAGCACCCTATTATTGCATAATCACCGCTCATGGCGACAGAACATCCGAAATTATCTTGACTCATTGATTCGTATAGTATAGCCTGCTGTTCCCAAGAGCCTTCGTTTCTTGAAAAAATAAATGCTGCTCCCTGAATGTTTGGTAGAGATTCGTGAGTATAAAAAGGAGCCCCTATTATGACAGAGTTGCCATCAAGATAAACCGATTGACCGAAATTTGACCAGTCTCCCGGCTCATTTGCTAGTATTATGCCATCTTCTTGCCAGTCATTCAACTCGAAAATATAAGAAAAAACTGCGCCTGCATAAACAAGAGGATTTGTTGGCAGCGGCCTCCATGGGGAAGAAATTAATAGATAATTTTCACTCAAGGCGACTGAATATCCAAATCCGTCCAACTCTTGAGCATCATTTCCTAATGTAAGCTTCCGGTAAAATCCCCATGAATTTTGGCTATCTTTGCGAAAAAGATAAGCAGCTCCTTTGCTATTGCTCTCAAAAGGCGCCCCCACAATAGCAAAGTCACCGGCTATATCGACAGACCATCCGAAATTACCTTCCTCTTCAGGATTTTGGCTAGCAAGAGAACTTTTCAGCTGCCATTCATCTCCTACACGCTCATAAATATAAGCTGCACCCGACCTAACCTTGTCGCTTGTGTTTTGATAAGGGGCACCAACTATAGCTAAGTTTCTATTTATTTTTACAGCACAGCCAAAAAATTCATTTGTCAAAGGATTTCCCGACTTTAAATAGCCCTGCTGATAAAACAACGAGTTACTTATAAAATCTTTTATGTCTCGGCGACTTTCGACTGCTCTTTGCTGTCCCAAGTCTGCTTTCGAGTACCGCGCGGCAACAGGTCGATTTTTATGCAGCATTTGTATTGCCCGTGGGTCAAAACCTCGCATTGAGGTATCGTTATCCCTAACTTGTGACGATGGAGTCGAAAGATCCTTCCATGCCTGCACGTCAGTCGCTTTGACTATTATTGCAAAAATAATAAAGATCAAAGAGACTAAACTTGGAATCGCTTTCTTAGTCCACATGGTATTTCTCCAATATTTTCAGATTAGACTATGTTGTCAAGTCGTGGATGACTTTATTTCGGAATTAAAGGATACTGTTTTAAAAGATTTGGACAAGCGGATTATTCAAAAATTTCTAAAACCTGAAAAAAGACCGCGCTACTCAGGCCAAAAACGCTGGGAGTAAGAACTGAATTAAGATTAATTATTATTATTTTATTAATTTAATTTTATTTTGTCAACAACAAACTGCAGGGAAGATGCTGCAGAGCTCCATCCAAATCCTGAAAGAACAGCCGATTCCAAAGGCTGAAACGGTTGGTCGGACCGTGCATCACCAGCAAATCGGCACCCAAATCACGGGTAAAGGCAAGCGTTAAGGTCCGCTCCGGATCGTGCAGACAACGGTGTTGGTAGCCCTGATACGGCAAATGGAGCGAGGAAAGATACTCTGCCAGCTTGAGATCCTGTTCACGGTAGATGTTACGGATCTGCTCGGCGGTAAGATTGTTGTCTTTTTGCAATGTTTCAGAAGTAAAGGAATGCGTAAAGTAAAGATGCCGGCTCTGCTCGGCGGCGGCTAAAATTCCCGCTGCGATCGGAGCTTTTTCCGCCCCTTTTTGATATTCGACTGCGCAATGAATTCTCTGAAAAGTATGTCCGTTCACAGTGGGTTCGGTCAGCAGAAAAACAGAGCAGGGCGCTTCGCGCGCCAGCTTACGAGCTACGGAGCCGAGATAGTATTTGAACAACCCCTCCTTGGCCAAAGCTCCGGCAATAATCAGATCCGCGCCCAATTTATCTGCGGCCGCCGGCAGCTCATCGCCTGGGCTTCCTTCCCGCAGCACGATGGAGGGCTGCAGTTCCCAAATCTTGGTTGAAGCGGCGATTTTGCGCAGCTTTTCCTCACTCTCTCTGCCTGCATCGCCGACGTGCACCAGGATCGCCTCGGCTCCAAAAGCGGAGAGGATGCGGTGGGCTTCGTTTAATACCGCCGTCAACCGCGGTGAAAACGCCGCAGCAACCACGGCTTTGCGAAAAATCGGCTCATCATAACGGCTCAACGAATGAGCGGCCGGAGACCCTTCACTTTCCTCGACCTTCATTTGATTCACCTGCTCGACGGGTAAAATGACGGAATAAAGCAAAAGCAATGAAAAAAGAAAACGCAAACACTGCTGCCGGAATCACCACTCCCAGCCAAGGACTGCCGATTCGGTTCGCAGCCTGCAATATTATTGATGCCATATCAACCCTTCTTGTAAGAATTTTTGCAATCTTTTCAGATAATCTTGTATTGCAGCTTTATGTGCGAAAGGAGACCTTGTCAAAACGGCTTAAAGCCTATACACGATCCGATGCGACGACAGTAATTGCGGTTTGAAACAATGCCGATCTTTAGGATGTAGAAAGATCTTTTTGATCGCGATTCGGCTTTTGAGTCGATGCGTTCTTTTTATTCCTGCGATAAAACGACCAGGCGAACAACATCCCCCCGACTGAAAACAGATAGGAAATCGTCATACCGATGACGATAATCAGCCCTTTGTCCATCGCTATTCCTCCCACCGCTGATGCTTTTCCAGCTCCTTCAGATACTCCTGCTGTTTCCTTTCATAGCTTTCGGAAACAGCCTTTAATTTCGGATCGATGATATAGAACATCAGCGCGGTCACGATGATGCCAAGGCCGAGAAAAAGAAAACCGATCGGCAACAGAAACAGCGACATGGCAACGCCGAACGTGATGAAAATATAGCTGAACGGGGAAAGGATGACCGCGATCCAATCTTCCTTTGTCCATTCATCCGCTTCGTGAGGGGTCCAGTTTCTTCTGATCCAAGACATAACTATGCTCCTTTCGCCTCGCTCTCCGCCTTGCGTTCGATTTCCGCCAAAGCCTGCAGCAGACCGCGCCGCTCGGCCTCGCGCTTTACCGGTCCCCAAAAACCAATCGGACGCGTCTGCACATAAAGCTTGACCAGTCTGTCCATGTCGTCGGGTTTGGTCAACAACGTTACGGGAATGTAGACCATTGCGACGAGAACGATGAGAATCCAAAACTGAATGTGCTGCGGCAGATCGTTCGGTATGACGCCGAAAGCCGGCAGAATCCAGACCACCAGCCAGCATATGCCCAGGTTGGCGATCCAGGCCGACAGGTAGCCCCAGGCATTGAAGCGCCACCAAATCACCTGAAGAATGTTGGGCAGCCACGTACCGGCAACCATCAGCCAAAGGGCAAAAAAGAGCCAATCGACGATATCCCTGCCGATCATAATGCCGAAAAAGAAGGAACCGAGCAGAACCACGACGGTCATCCATCTGCCGACGCGCACGACTTTATCTTCGCTTGCCTGCGGGTTGATATAGTGGTGGTAAAGGTCGCGAGTGGCGTACATGGAACCTAAATTTAGAATACCGGCGATGGTCGAAATATGAATGGCAAGAATCGAGGCGAAAAAAAAGCCGACCATGCCGACGGGAAAATATTCAAAGCCGACTTTGAACCAAGCGAGGGCTGCTTCATCGCCGGAGAGTTTACCTTCGGTCATTACCACGACGGCAAGCACGGCCAAGGCCCAGATTGCATTGCGGAAAATGACGGCAGCTGCGCCCCACCAGATGGAATAACCGGCATCTCTGACGTTGCGGGCCGACTGAATGCGCTGCGCCTCGACGAACCAGTCGAAATGCGTCGCCATGCCGAATCCGCCGAGAAAGGGAACGGCAATCATGGTAATCAGCCAAAGAATCGGATAGTCGCCCTTGGCAAAACCGGTGGAGCGGAAAGGATTGAGCATTTCGCTCATCCCCAGATTATGGAGACCGGCGACGATGTTGGCTGGACCTCCGGCAGCCATTGCCGCCCAAATGGACACCAAAATAATGACGATAAACATAGTAATGCCCTGCTGAACGTCTGCGATGATGACGCCCCAAAATCCCGCCGTGATGACATAAAGGCAACACAGGCTGGAAAAAAGCACCAATCCCACCCACAGCGGCCAACCGAACAGATAGTTGCAGACGTTGCCCATTGCAATGCCCACCCATCCGGCGATAAACATATTCATCGCCACCTGCCAGCCCGCCAACCAGCCGCGGATCAACTCGGCTCCAAGGCCGGAAAAGCGCTGCGTCGCCCATTCTGCTTGAGTTCCGGCCAAAGAGCGGCGAAATATGCGCGCCGAAACCCACGCACTTACGGCGCACCATCCGGCAAACAGCGAGTACCACATGCCGTATAAACCATGGCGATAGACCATGCCGGAAAACCACATCGGCGTATCGGTGGCAGTATGGGTTGCAAAGTTGGAGGTGGCGGGAAGCCACCAAGGCAGCCCTCTGCCGGCGAGAAAAAAGTCGGCCCCAGACCGCTTGCCGAGACGATAGAACACGGCTCCGCAACCGATCATCAGCACCAGATAAGCGATCGTCCAAAAATAATCCAGGCCGGTAAAGTGAACCATTCGAGTCTCCTCTAACAGATTGCGGATAATTAGGCCGGTTTAGCGGAATCGGAAAGACAAAAACAATATAAAAATTTTTTATTCAACAACAATTGTTTTCAATTGAAATGTTCGAGGAAAAAATTTATCTGCCGTCCAATTCATGCAGGGCAAAAGCATAGGCGCCGACAAAGATCGCTCGTTCCGTTCCCAGGCGCGTCAATCCGACCCCTACCCGCTTGTGCGGGTTATAGCGGCAGGTTCGCTTTGTCCCTGGTATGAGCACCTCTATGCCGGTATCGGCGAGAAATGCCTCCCGCTGCTTCTCGTCTTCCAGATTGAAAACGACGGATTCGGTGCGGCGAACCTGAGATCCGTCGGCAAGGCGGAGGCTGCCGTTCATTTCCGCAACCGCCGCCGGCAGAAAAAACGAAGCGGCGCCGGAAATCCCGCCGCCGATGACGACCAGCCCGTCGATCAAACTCGAAGCCAATGCAAGCGCATATCCCAACGCCTGGCCGAAAAGACGGTAGGCCTCCAAAGCCGCCTCCTGATCGCCGGGCAGATCGCCGCAGGCAATCGCAAAAATGTCGCGCGGAGAGACCGCAGATCCAGGAGGTATTCGGCAACGCTCCAAGTACAGCTTGACGACGCCGCGAATGCTGACGGTTTCCTCCGCCGACATATCTGGATGAAATTTGTTGGGAAAGGTCCAGATTTCTGCCCCGGCGGAGTTATCGCCCAAGAACAGCTCTCCCCTTCTTACAATTCCGGCGCCGAAACCGGTTCCGAGCGTTACCCCCAGCAGATTTTCATAATGTTTGGGATTCCCTGCCTCCTGCAGCCAAAGATTCACCTCCGGCAGGAAACCGGCGATTGCCTCGCCATAGGCGAACAGATCGCCGTCGTTGTTGATAAATACCGGCAGCTTGAAATAATCTTCAAGCATCGGTCCCACGGCAACGCCGCCGCGATACCCGGGCAAGTTGACCAGATCACCGATGACGCCGTTTTCATAATCTGCCGGGCCGGGGAAAGCAATACTAACGGCAACGGGCGCACTAGGCAGACGATTCAGAATCCGGGTAAAACCGTCCCTCAGTGTCTGCAGGCTTTGCTGCAGGTTACTTCCGTTGGATGGATAGCGAACGGGCTCAACGATGAGCCGATTTCCTTGGACTGCGGAAAAGACAAAATTCGTTCCTCCTGCGTCCAAAGTCATCACAATTCGTTCGTCATGCTCGTAACGCACATCCATCTCCTTAAATAAAAACATAAGCGGCTGAATCGGACAACGACGATAAAAGTTTTTTTCTCTTGCCGCTTTAGAAACCTTCAAAACCGAAAACTTTATGATCGGTTCATATCAGCGCCTCAATGAAACCGAAAGCGCCAAAGCAGTCAACAGAACCAGGACGGCACAGTAAAGGGATCTTTGCAGGCCGAATAGAGGTATTGCCAGTCCGCTCAGCGACAAAGCCGAAAGACCGCCGCCGATGACATCCGCAGCATAAAGGCCGCCGAAATCGACGACACCGGTGACGAGACGAAATCGAGCGCACAGAATCGCAAACGCAGCCCCGCCTGCGGCACCGGAAAGGAGAAACAACAGGAGCGTGCCGTACAAAGAGAGACGACCGCCGATCCATTCCAGCACCGGCAAAAGGATGAAGGCGAGGAGGATCATAAAAATCAGAACCTGTTCTAAAGCCGTGCCGACGGCAAACTGTTCACTTCTTTGATTGACGAATGCAGCAGAAGAAGCCATGCCGATCATAAATGCTGCACTCAAAACGGCCAGCCAAGCGTAAATATAGCCAAATGCAACCTGGAAGGCAAGCAGCAATGCCAAGTTTAGGGCCATCACTGCAAAACCGACCATGCCGGCAATGATAATAAATCCGCTGCCGCACCTGCTTTTTCTGTTCCAATATCCTAAGGCAAAGATTGTTGCCAGGACAATAAGAAAAAATACAATAAATCGCTGAAAGGAAAGCTTTAATAAAACACCAACATGGCTCCTGCCGCTCGTCATCTTGTGCCATAATAGAAAGTCGGCCAGGTATTCGGCTGCGAGATCAATGTTTTTGCCCTGCTCTGCGAGTTCGCGGACTTGATGCAAAAGCGAGACTGAGCGAAGAGAGTCATAGAGAACGCTGAACATGGCGGGATGAAAGAAATCATGATGCGGTCCGAGCTTTTCATAGCGCCGGGCCAGCGAATCGACGGAAAAAGTAAAGTCGGCGTTCTGACCGGCTAAATAAGCGGCTTCGTCTCCAGGCAGCAGCACAACATGC